>JBHEKO010000378.1:0-2804 GCA_041859475.1 Candidatus Hydrogenedentales bacterium | reverse complement strand
GGCTTTGGTGCCGCTGGCGGTGATACCCACCTTCTTGGCGTGGCCTTTGTACTTCCCCTTGGCGATTACGGGTCTACCGAGCCAGGAACGTTTCCAGTTGCAGCATTTGCCGCATTTGCAGTACGCGGTGACAACCATGTTCTTGGCTGCGGACGGGGGCGTCTTGGGCGCGGAAGTCGTGGCACACCCCGCGAGGAGGGCCAGAGAGGCGGCCAAGAGGGCATATCGAAGAATAGTTATCCTCATGTCAATAATTTACCCCTTGTTTCGCGAATTGTCTAGGGGAATCTATGGAGGCCGATAGGACCAATAGGACCGATAGGACCTATGGGCAATCTCAGGCTAGTGGTATGTTTGAAGCGCAGTAGGGAGTCACGAAGCGTTGGGGTTAGCTTAAGAGCCGGCTGGAAGCCAGCGCTACAACTCAGAAGATTTACCAGAACAAACCGCTCGCCGGACAGGTGAATATGAGATGCGTTTTGTCGTCGAATGGGATAGGATGAGGAGTGCCACACGATGAGTGTCGCTTTGGACTATACTCTGCTTTATGAAGAGGAAGATGGTACAAACTTGTCTCAACCTGTTTCAGACAGGGCAGTTATAGATATCGACCGGGACCGGGTGACGCGCGCCCAGGCCGGGGACTATTACGCCTTTGAGGAGCTTGTCCGCCAGTATCGCAATGATGTGTACGGGCTTGCGTATCATTTTGTGCGGAATCGGGAAGAGGCGTGGGATATTTCGCAGGAAGTGTTTGTGAAGGCGCACCGGTCGTTGGGGAGATTTCGCGGGGATTCGAGCTTCAAGACGTGGCTCTTGCGGATTACGGCAAATCAGAGCAAGGATTTTTTGAAGAAACGACGGCTCGATACCGTCTCGTATAATGACGCTTTGGGAGCGGAGAATGCGCCGAGTCAGATTCAAGACCCTGGCCAGACCGCAGAGGCGAAGGAAGTTGGCGAGGCTATCGTGGAGGCATTGAACGGTCTGCCGTTCAAGCATCGCACCGCGTTTGTTTTGCGAGAGTTCGAAGGACTGTCGTATGAAGAGATGGCGAAAGCCATGGGATGCACGTTGGGGACTGTGATGAGCCGCCTTCACCATGCGCGAAAGAAGTTGCAATTGAGCCTACAGCGAATGGGAATCGCGGGAGGATAATGGTCATGAATAATAGAGAACGCGAGCTTGCCCGGCGTTTCGACCTCGAAGGTGTCGAGGACGCGGTCCGAGCGGCCGAGACTCCCGCGGAAAAGGCATATGTAGCGGAGATGCAACGCATTCGCGAGGGTGTACGCGCGGTTTCCGCGGCGCCTACCATTTCCGACGTGCAGTTCAATGCGTTCATGTCGGGGATTCGCGAACAGATCGAGGCTCCGCAGAGCCGGCGCGGCGTGTGGGCGTTGTTGTCGCTTTCGACGGCCGCGTTGCTTGTGGCCCTGTCGGTGTTTGTCGTGTTCATGTCGGGTCACAGTACTACCGAGAGCGTGGTGGAAGCCGCCACAACCCAGTTGCCGGGAGCCACGGTGAATTCGTATGCTACGCAGAACGGAACCCAAGTGATTTGGATCAGCACACCATCGAGGGACGTGCCGTGAATGTAGTTGGGATTGCGATTCTGCTGACTTCCCTTGTCGCCCCTGGCGATCAGCCTCTTCGCGATCCCGTTAACCTGCAAGTGGTCGCCGTTCACGCAACCCAAGAGGACCACGGAAAAGCGCAGAAGGTGTTCGACGCCGGCTTGGACGACATCCGCCCCGCCGTGGAGGGGCTTGCGTTCGATACGTTTCGCAAGGTTAAGTCAACTACGGTGAAGCTCAAACCCGACACCACGTCGGATATCGAAATCAACGAGACCTACAAGCTCCATGTTACTCCGGTCGCGAAGGACACGGAGGGCCGCGTGCGCCTGAAGGTAACCATCGATGAGGCCGTTGAAAAGGATGGTAAGCGCGTGACCAGGAAGGCGCTCGATGCGACCAGCGCCGTGGTACCCGGTAAGCATCTAGTATTGGGTGGCCTCGCCATGCCGAAGGGCCAACTCGTTCTGCTGCTTTCCGTAGCGGAATAGCGGCGCCGGTCCGAAGTCGCCCGCCGCGGAGAGCGGGCTCCGCAAGTTTCAATTCTCGTGACAAAAAATGTCATCCCACGACGCTCTGTTGTCACCCAACTACCCTTTTCTCCGCCCAGCTTCAGACCAAAATAAGTTGTAACCTATTTCATTCAAATAGGTTACGACTCACATCCACCAATTGGCACTAGGATTGTGATTGAGTCACCGACAGTTTAATGAGAAGAGACACCCGAAAGGGTCTGCATTCGAAGCATATGAACGTTTGGTCTTTCAACGGAGGGTAATTACATGAAGGCTATTCAAAAGAAGTCCGGTTTCACGCTGATTGAATTGATGATCGTCGTCGCCATTATCGCGATCATCGCGGCAATCGCCATTCCCAACCTGCTCCGCTCGCGGATGAGCGCGAACGAAGCGAGTGCGGCTGGCGCGATGCGCACGATTTCGACGGGTGAAGTGGCGTTCCAAACGGCGGCCTTCGTCGATACCGACGGCGACGGCACGGGCGACTATGGTTCCTTGATTCAACTGTCCAATCCCGATGGCGCCGGTGCGACCCCGCCCTTTATCGACCAAGTGCTTGGCGCGGGTGCGAAGCAAGGGTATGTGTTCACGGTCGCCGTGACGAACGGAACCGCGACGACGATGCCGGCCTATACCTGCACGTCCACCCCGGCAGCCGCTGGCCGGACGGGTTACCGTCAGTACTTCGTAGATGAATCGGGCGTGATTC
>JBHEKO010000196.1:0-4181 GCA_041859475.1 Candidatus Hydrogenedentales bacterium | reverse complement strand
CAAGGACTTGGTCCGCGTGTACATCAACTAACGGGTGTTTACGCGCCGTGCCCTTGCGGGCAGCAGATCAACGCCATAGGACGGATTGGTCGTATCCGACGATCCGTCCTATTCCGAATGAGCGACACCTACGTGCGGTCTACCTCAGAGCAATTTCCAGCCCCGTCCGGCTCGACTCATAGGCCGCTTCCGCGACGGAGACAGATTGGCGGCCGTCCCAGCCCGTGCCGCCGAAGCCCTCGCCCGCGAGCGCGGCGTCGACCAGCCGCTGGACGATCGACGAATACGTCTTGAGGCGCACGGGATCGAGGAATCCCTTGCCCGCCCAATCGATTGTCTCTTGTCTCGCCACGACTTCCCACGGTCCGCCGTCGTGCGACACGCGGAGTTCGCCGTACCAGTCGGAATCGATGTTGCCGCGCTCGCACACGACCTGCGTAGCGCCGCCCGTCCGCGGGATGCCCGGCGCGGGGACTTCAAACGAGCAGAAGATGGTGCAGACCGTGCCGTCCTCGAGCGTGAGTACGAGGTCCGACGTGCTGTCCACGCAATACTGTGGGTCGAAACGGCGCACCTTCGCGAAGACCTTCGCGATCTCTTGTCCGGTAAACCACCGCACTTGATCGATATTGTGGACTCCGTGCCCCATGAGCACGCCGACGTTTTCCGGATCGAGCTGCCATCTAGGCGTAGTCTTCATGCCGTTCGGGACGATTTGAGTGTTGTGCATGCAATACAGGCGGCCCAACTCGCCCGACTGGATCAGGCGGCGCGTTTCGATGTTGCAGGTGCGTTCCCGCTGCGTGAACGTAACTTCGCAGCGGAGGCCTTTCGTCTCGCACGCTTTCAAAATGGCGTCGCACGCTTCGGTCGTTGTGGCCATAGGTTTGTCGATGACGATGTGCTTGCCTGCCTGCGCCGCCGCGAGTCCCTGCGGGCCGTGCAACGCGTGCGGCGTGGCGATGCACACGGCGTCGATGTCGGTTCGCGCGAGCAGCGCGTCCACGGAAGCCTCCGAAGAGACACCGTACTCTTGGGCGAGCTGTTCCGCGCGTGTGCCTCCCGCGACTGCGACCAACGTTGCGTCGCGCACCTGGGTCGCGATAGCGTGGGCATAGGTTTGCCCCATGAATCCCGCACCGATGATCCCGAAGCCAAACGTTCCATTCTTGTCGGCCATGGTCCGCAATCTCCCCCTGACGTGTTCTCGGGTTCAGTATTTCGAAGGCATACTAGGCAAAGGCGACGAGCCATGCAACGCGGCGATATCTGTGCGGAGCGAGTCTATCCAGTTGAGTGCGCCGGTCCTTTGCCGTATAACCGTATGCGAATCGCTTAACCTTGGAGTTCTCGCCATGCGCACCATCCCCGCATTTTTGAAGAACCTGTTCTTAGTCGCTTTGGTCCTGTGTATGCTCGTCCCAGCGTCGGCCCATGCATGGCGGGGATTTGTCTGGGACGAGTGGCTGACGATCACGAAGGCGACGAAGCCCGGCGTATCAAGCCCTCAAGCGGGTCATCACGATTTGCTGCCTTTGCTGAAGCCGGGATTCGATTCGGACAAGACAATCGCGACGACGGCCGAATGGGAAGCGAAGCGGGCCGAGATCGTGAAGGTGGTGCAGACGTTTCTGGGCACACCGGGAACCATTGAGCTTCCCCAGCCCGGGGCTACCGAGATTGGCCGCACGGACATGGGAAGCTATGAGCGCATCCATCTGCGACTCGCGGGAGAGCCGAACGACGATATCCCCGCGTTCCTTCTACGTCCGAAGAAGCTCGCCGCCGCGAAAGTGCCCACGATGATCGTGCTGCACCAAACGCAGGCCACGGGAAAGCAAGAGCCGTGCGACATGGCCGGTGGTCCGGATATGGCCTACGCAAGGGAGCTGGTGGAGCGCGGATTCATCTGCATCGCGCCCGACGCTATCGGTTTCGGCGAGCGCATCCCCGAGGGTGGCGAGCCCTACGACAACGCCATCGAATTGTTCCGGCGTCATCCGCAGTGGTCGTTCTTCGGCAAGATGAACTGGGATGTCGCCCGCGTGATCGACTATCTCGAAACACTGCCCGAAGTTGACTCCAACCGTATTGGCGTCATCGGCCATTCGCACGGGGCCTACGGCTCCATTCTGGCGGCTGTGTACGAACCTCGCATCAAACTCGTCGTGGCGAGCTGTGGGTTCACGACGTTGCGCTCCGACCCGCGCCCCGATCGCTGGAGCCACCTTACCGCTCTGTTTCCCCAGCTCGGATTCTACGTCGCCGACATCGATCAAGCGCCATTCGACTGGCACGAAATCATTGCATGCATCGCGCCGCGCCCTTACTTCAATTGGTCGACCTTGAACGACGACATCTTTCCCGAGACTGACAATCTAGCGAGTGTTTATGAGCAAGTGCGTGGAGTCTATGCGCTGTACGGCAAAGGCGATTCATTCACCGGCAAGCTGGCCCCCGGCATACATCGCTTTCCGCCCGAAGCCCGCGAAGAAGCTTATATGTGGATCGAACACCAGTTTCAGGCGATGAAGTAGCCGTCTTCGGTAGCGCGGCGCTGCCCATGCGGCTTCCGGCGCTAGAACTTTGTCTTTTGCGTGAGGCGATCCAACCTCAAGCCTAACCACGCCGTCTTGACGAAATTCGCAATTCCGCCAAAGAACATGACATCGATTATCTTCGAGAAGAGTTCGTACTTCGCCTGCGTGTAGGGGTACCAGTGGGGCTCGTTCTTGGAACTCTGCTTGTCGACGAGAATCGACTTGATGTTGCAGAACGAGTACAGGCCGAGCTGGCCCTTGTAGCGGCCAAATCCGCTATCCTTCACTCCGCCGAACGGCAGTGCCCCGTTGCCTTGCGTGGCCAGGGCGTTGTTGATGGAGACGTTGCCGGTATCCAACGCGCGCGCGACGCGGTCGGCGCGCTCAAGGTCGGCGCTCCACACGCTGGCGCTGAGGCCATACGGCGAATCGTTGGCGAGACGGATGGCCTCTTCTTCCGTTTTGAACTTTGCTACGGTGAATACGGGACCGAACGTTTCCTCCACGTGGACCGTCATGGAATTGTCCACGCCGGTGATGATCGTCGGCGGAATCAGATGCCCGTCGCGCGTGCCGCCGATTGCGATGGTCGCGCCCTTTTCGCGCGCTTCGGCGATCTGCTGTTCCACGGTTTCCACCTGGAACGGGGCCGTCATGATGCCGACGTCAATGTCGCCCTTGTCGGCATCGGTCCCGGCGGCCTTGCTCGTCTTGAGCCGGCTGGCCTTCTCCTTCAACGCGGCGACAAAGCGGTCGTAGATCCCCTCCTGTACGAAGATGCGCTCGATGGAGGTGCACGTCTGGCCTGCGTTCACGAACCCGCCCCACAAGGCTCCGTTGGCTGTGCGATTGATGTCGACATCATCGAACACGATCATCGGGTCTTTGCCGCCCAATTCGAGCTCTACCGGAATCAAATGATTGGAAGCTTGCGCCATCACCTTCTTTCCGGCTCCCACGCTTCCCGTAAAACAGATCTTCCGAGGCTTCGCCTCGATGAGCTTGTTGCCCGTGACGCGGCTTCCGTAGACGACCTGGATGGCGTTCTTCACGAACCCCGACTTGTCCACGATATCTTCGTACACGCCTTTGAGCGGGGTGTAGCTCGACGGCTTCAAGATCACCGGATTGCCCGCGACCAGCGCGCAGATGATGGGGTGAAAGCTGAGGAGAAATGGGTAGTTCCACGGAGAAATGATCAGGACCGGCCCCATGGGTTCGAAATAGATCTTCGATTTCTTGCCAAGCATGTAAATCGGCGTCATTACGGTTTGATCGGCGAGGCTCTTTTCGGCGGTCTTGTTGTAGAAATCGATCAGGTCCAGAAGGGCGTAAATCTCCAGCAACATGGCATCCGTGCGGCTCTTGCCCGTCTCCTCGCAGATGCGCGCCACGATGCGTTCTTTGTTGGCAATGATATGGTCCCGGAGTTTCAGGAGCTCGTCTAAGCGTTGGCGAACGGACATCTTCCGGAGTGTCTCAAACGCTGCGCGTGCATTGCCGTAGATACCGGCGACCTCTTCGTCGCTGTACTCGCGGAGCGTATAAAGCACTTCTCCGTTGCGCGGATTCTTGACAGGTACTTCTTCCATGACTGCTTCCTTGTGCCTCCCAACTGCCGCACCGTTGCGCTGGACAGAG
>JBHEKO010000139.1:0-16192 GCA_041859475.1 Candidatus Hydrogenedentales bacterium | reverse complement strand
CGGGTCGGCTTGGGGAATCATGGCCATGCCCCAATCGTCGGGCCGTGCGGCCATGAGCATCTGGGTGTAGGGCTTGTGGGAGCTGGAGCGAAAGAAGAACGCTACATTGTCGTGGGCGAAGTCCTCCCGGTCAAAATAGGTACCGGGCTGGATTTGATAGGCGAGGTCTTCTTTCACGAGCGTTTCGATCAACTCGAAGACTCGGATCGCTTCGGGCGAATCGTATAGAGTCTCATTGCCTTTCGCGATTTCGCCGCCCATGCTCAGAATCCAACCGTTGATGGTGGAGCAATCGACACTGATCGCGTATGCATGCTTCCCGGTCTTGGCCTTGATTTGCCTGCACTGTTCGAGGAATTCGTCCCACGTCGTTGGGGGGCCGGCAATTCCGGCCTGAGTCAAGACGGCCTTGTTGAAGTACATCATGAGCACGCTCTTGCAGAAGGGGAACGAGTACATCTTGTTGCCGAGTTGGGAGTACGTATTGGTGGCAATCACGCTTGGGAAGAAATCGTCGAAGTCTTCCTTCGCAAATCCGATTTCCGGGCTGTGGGCATAGTCGTCGAGGGCAATGGCGGCACCCGCCTCGGCGTATTCGGCGGTCATGCTCTCGTACGATACGGCCATCCCCGGAAGTTCGCGGGCTTGAATGCCGAGGCTGACCTTTCGGTATAGGTCGTTGTACTCGCCGAGGTATTCGACTTTAACGGGCAGGCCTTGGCGGCCGGTGTTGTATTCGTTGGCAATCTGGGCAATGAGGTCGGCCGTCTCCATGGTCTGACGGTCCCAGAAGACGACGGCTGCCGGGTCAATCGGCTTGAAGACCGTCGTGCTCTTGGAGGCATTGGCTTGCGTGGCGCCGGAAGGCGGCGTTGATGACGGCTGGCCACCACATCCTGCCAACGTCAGAAGGGAGACAAGCAGACCCACGGTTTCGCGAGTTGGACGGCGCATGGCTTACCCCTTGATTCCGGCACTTAACGAGCTTTCCAGGAAGTACTTCTGCGCGGCGAAGTATAGCGCCACGGTCGGGAGTATGACAATGGACGCGGCGCACATCAGCAAGTTCACCTTCACTCCTGCCTCGCCAAAAAAGACGGTGAGGCCGTACTGTACGACCCGCATGTCCCGGTCACTGGTTACGACGATCGGCCACATGAGGGCGTTGTAG
Organism: Candidatus Hydrogenedentales bacterium; assembly: GCA_041859475.1. Classification (GTDB taxonomy): domain Bacteria; phylum Hydrogenedentota; class Hydrogenedentia; order Hydrogenedentales; family SLHB01; genus JAIBAQ01. Next base: position 15,021 of record JBHEKO010000139.1, on the reverse strand, counting down.
CTGCTTAGAAATGCGAAGAGGGCCACGGTTACGGCGGTGGGCTTTATGAGTGGCGCAGCGATCCAGACCAGGAAGCGCAAGTGGCCGCATCCGTCGACCGTAGCGGCGTCGTAGTAATCGGAAGGCAGTGACATGAACGCTTGGCGGACAAGGAATATGGAGAAAGCATTGGCGCACCACGGGAGAATCATCGCAGCATAGGTATTGTATAGGCCCAACGATCGGATGAGTAAGAAGTTTGGAATGAGCGTGACCTCGAATGGGATCATCATGGTGGCAAGGATGATGCCGAAGACAAGGTGGCGTCCGGGGAATTGCAGACGCGCAAAGGCATATCCAGCAAGCACCGACGTCACGACCACCGCAGCGGTTACCGAGAAGGCCACGACAAAGGAATTGTAGAAGTAGATGCCGAAGGGTGCTTCGTGAAAAGTCTGTATTGGGTTTTGCCATTGCCATCTCTCCGGGAAGATCGCGAGAGAGGCCGAGCTTGCCTCGGTCATGGTTTTGAAAGCGGCGCCCAGCATCCAAATGAAGGGGAACGTGGTAACCACGGCCCCGCCCGCGAGCAGTGCGTATGCAAACGCGCGGCGGATCATCCGTAGTGTACCTTCCTACCGACAAAGCGCCACTGGAGTAACGTCAGACAGACGATGCCGATGCACATGAGCACAGCGATGGCCGCGCCGTAGCCGTAGCGCTGCGTCTCGTAGAGCTGCGCATAGATGTAGATGACAAGGTTCTGGGTGTCTTCGCTGCGCGCGGTGTTGGTTAGCGCGTAGAAGCTGTTGAAGGATTGAAACGCTTTGATCGCGCTGACCACGGACAGGAAGAAAACGGTCGGCGACAAGAGCGGGAGTATCACGGTGCGAATGACTTGCCATCGGCCTGCGCCGTCGATAATGGCGGCTTCTTCCAGTTCGCGAGGAATCGCCGTCATACCGGCAAGAAAGATGACGATCATAAATCCGCTGGCGTGCCAGATGTCGAAGAGGATGACGCATGAAAGGGCGAGGCTTGGCCCCACGGAGGGAGAAACGAGGCCGCCGGTGAGGAGATGAAGGACGCCTCTGGGTTCGAACAGCCAAGCCTGTTGCTCGAACCCGAAGTATCCGAACAGAACGTCAATGTATCCGAATCGAGGACGCAAGAGGATGCGCCATACCGTTGCTGCCGCAACGACGGAAGTGACGTAGGGGAGAAAGTACAGTGTTCTAAAGAGGCTCTTGCCGCGGCCCAGCCGGAACAGCATCAGGGCGATGAGAAAGCTGAGCGACATGGTGATCGGTATCGTCCCCAAGGCGTAATAGAGCGTGACGGTCAGGCTGCGCCAGAATTCGGGGTCATTCCATGCGCGTGTGAAGTTGGCCGCGCCGACGAAGAGGTCTTTCCGGACGTCTCGCATGCTCAGATACACGGCATAGCCCAAGGGATAGATGCCAAAGACCCCCAGGACAAGCAACGTAGGGCTGAGCAAGATTGATGCGATGGCCGCGTCTTTCGAGCGGCGCCCGCGCAATGCGTAGAACGCCCGGTCCATGGCGGCCAACAGGGTATCAATAGCGGCAGCAAGTCGTCCGCGCATCGCTACCGCGATGGCGATGACGGCCAAGAGGAGTACTGGTTTAAGGCTGCTATCCAAGAAGAACCTCACGCAAGCCGCTGACCACGGCGGATATCGATCTTCTACCCGCGGCTTCCATACTTCAACAGTGCGTCGGAGAGCATCTGGACGGTGCGCGCGAGAGCTCCTTGATTGGCGATGATGGCCTCTCGGCTGCGTATCCCCATTTCTCTGCGCCGCTCTGCGGAGCGCAGAAGTCCGGTCAAAGCGTTGGGAAGCGCGGCGGCATCGGAGACCTGCACGGCTCCGCCGCAGTTGGTCAATACTCTGGCCGGATCGGGAAAGTTGCTCATGAATGGACCGAATACCGTTGCGATTCCAAGCGCGGCGGGCTCGAGCGGATTGTGCCCATTGACGCCCGGGAAGAAGCTGCCTCCGACAACAGCGACATTCGCAATCGAATAGAAGGCGACCAATTCGCCAAGGGTATCGACGGCGATAATGCGTTCGCCAGATGGCTTTGCTCCTTCCTTCGTCTTGGAGCGTCGCAGTACCGGTTCTCGAAACGGAGCCAAGGCTTCCTCTATCCGTTTGGAGTGGCGCGGGGCCAGAACCAGTCTCAGGCTTGGGAATTCATCTCTGAGTGCCTGCCAGCACGATGCAGCGAGTTCCTCGTCGCCCGGTCGCGTGCTTCCGAAGACGAGTACTTGATCGGAGTCTGCAATACCGCAAGAGGCGCGGAGGTCTGCTTGCGTGTCCGAAGCCACCTCCATGACCGGACCATCGAATTTGATGTTACCGGTGACGCGCACGGCATCGGGCGGCAAGCCCAGACTCAATAAGCGCTCGGCATAGGTATCGTTTTGTGCGCCGGCCATGGTTACGCGGCCGAGGGTGTCGCGAAAGAACCCCGAGGCGCGGCGATAGCGCTCGAAGTGTTTTTCGCTGATGCGGGCATTCACGATCACAACCGGGACTTGGCGACGATTCGCTTCGCGGATCACGTTGGGCCATAGTTCGGTTTCGATGAGCGCGAGAAGTTGTGGTTGGGCGGCGTCGAAGAAACGGCGAACGGACACGGCATGGTCGAAGGGAAACCAGGTTACGGGTACCCCGGCGATTGTCTCTTTTGCCAAGCCCATTCCGGTTACGGTGGAACATGTTACGAGAAGTTGTGCTTCAGGCCGCGAGGCCTGGAGCGCAGGGATGAGACGTCTGGCGATAGTTACTTCGCCTACGCTGCATGCATGCAGCCATACGGGGGGGGAGGCTGAGGCCGGTACGTCCGGCGCAAACCGTGCCAAGAGAGGGCGGTTGCGTGGGTGCAAGGCCAGCCATGCGGCCGCCACGGGGGCGGCGCAGGTTGTCACGATATCGTAGAAGAATTGCCGCATTGGATAAAAGGAGGGCGGTTTCCCCTGGAGGAAACCGCCCGTTCCCGGTTATTTCTCAAGAAGCATCAGGTTCCGGAAGCGGGTTCCAGGAACCGGGCTCCCGTCGGGTCGATGATGTCGGTTGTGACAAAGAGCAACAAGCTACGTTGCGCGATTTCCGCGGACTTGCCTCGGAAGAAGTAGCCGACCACGGGAATATCCGCCAAGTAGGGGAGCTTCTGCTTGCCGCGCACGGTTGTGTCCGTGATGAGACCGCCCAGCACGAGCGTATCGCCGTCATGCACAATCACGTTGGTCCAGATTGATTGGACGCTGGACCTGGGGAAGCGCACGATCGACGGGTCTCCTTGCGCGACGCCACTGATGATGGGGGGCGGAATCTGGAATTCATCTTCACCCACCTTCGTCGTGACTTGCGGGTTGAGCCAGAGGCGAATCTGATTTCCGCCGCTGATTTGCGGAGTCACGGACAACGTCACGCCGAAGATAAACGGCTCGAAGACCGGCTGTTGAGAAGCCGCGGCCACTGCACCGCCACCCAGACCGGAACCGGAAGTCTGAACTTGGTTAATGACTTGCGTCTGGAATGTTTGGGTCAGGAAGTCCGCGATCACGGCTGGTTTACGGTTCATGGTCGTAACGCGCGGGGCGCTCAACAATTCCGTTTCGGAGAGACTGTTGAGGTAATCCATCGTCACGCTAATTTGGTCGCCGTCGCCGTTGTCGGTAATGATCCCTGATAGGTTGAATGCACCGGCAGGACCCGGATTCACGGCTCCCTTAATGACGGTATCCACGATCGTGTTATTGAACACGCCGTTTCCGTTCGGTTTGGTGTAGAACGGAATGGCCTCTGATACGCCGTCGCCGTTTATATCGTAGTTGTACGTAGTTTCCTGGAGGTCTTCAATTTGGCGATTGCCGCCCGACTTCTGGCTGACATTCCAGTTGAAGCCGATCTTCTGGAGGTCGTCAACTTTGATCGTCACGAACTTGGATTCGATACTCACCTGCTTCGGTGTCACGTCGAGATTGGAAATGAGCTCTTCCAGCATATCCAGATACGTGGGCGTGGAATGCACGATGAGCTGGTTCAGCGTGGGGTTGTACACCATGAACGACAGGATTTCGCCGGAGTACGGCTCGATCACAGGCGGGATGGCATTTTCGAGAATCGTCAGGATCTCGGATTGTCCCTGGAAACCACCCAGACCGGAGGTACCACCGAGACCGCTGGTCCCTCCTTCAAGGGATTGCCCGCCCGAAAGGCCGCCGCCGCGGGAACCGCCGCTGAGACCGCCACGGGAACCGCCGCTGAGACCACCGCGGGAGCCACCGCTAAGACCGCCGCGGGAGCCGCTCAAGCCTCCAGAGGAGCCGCCGGATTGAGTTCCGCTGAGTCCTGTTCCGCCTTCAGCAATCCCGATGATGGCTGGCGTTTCACCGACCATCTCGTCGCTGATAGAGGAAAACAATTGCGAGATGTTGCTGAACTGAGCGCTTCCGCCGCCGCCGCCGAATCCGCCGCCGCCGTTGTTGCCGCCGAAGCCTCTGCTATTGCCGCCGAAGCCGCCGCTGTTACCGCCGAAGCCTCCGCTATTGCCGCCGAAACCTCCGCTATTACCGCCGAAGCCTCCGCCGCCGCCAAGGCTGCCGCCGCCCAAGCCGCCGCTGCTACCGCCGAAGCCGCCGCTATTGCCGCCGAAGCCTCCGCTATTACCGCCGAAGCCGCCGCTGTTGCCGCCGAAGTTGCCGCCGCTACCACCTTGACCGCCGCTGTTTTGGACGACGATCTTGAAGAGGGTTTCCGCGCCTGCGTTGCGCAACTCGTAAATGCGGGTCTCAAGCTCTTCGAAAGTTTCCGTTCGGATCTTTTCGGGAGTGCTAATCCAAAGAAATCCCGGTTGGACCGAGAACGTCAGGTTCAAGGGACGCAAGAGCGCCCTCAACGCAGAGCGCAAGGGAACGTCGTCCAGTTTAATGTACGGCACATAGCCGGTAGTGACCTGATCGCCTGTCAATCCGGTGTTGGTTGGTCCCTGTAGCTGCTGGGTTTGCGAAAGGGCGCGCAGATTCTCCGGAGTATTAGGATTGAACCCGCCAATTGGCGCGCCGAGCCCGCCTGCGGGGGCCCCGAGGCCAACAGGAGCACCGGTGGGAAGCCCGCCAGGCAGGCCGGTCGTAGGAGCACCGGTAGTTGCCGTTGGCGGAGGAGTGGCCTTTACAGGCCCGACGACACGGGAGTCCACCATGATATTGATACCGACGTATTCGGCGACGAATTCGACGATGTTATTGATGTGTTCGTCTTGAAACTCAATGGATACGGGTGCGTCAAGCGCGACTTCGATTTCCGACTTGACTTCGGTCTTCTCGTATTCTTCCTCTTCGACGGGGATGGAGATTTGTGGAGGCTTGACCCCTTTTGCGTCCGCACCTTCCGGCAACTGCTTCGACACCTCCGTTGCCTCGCGGATGAGCTTGCGGTCAAGTTCCCGGCTCACCCATGCTTTCTCCAGCTCGACGTCATAGGCGCCAAGAGTGGCCTGCGCCAAGAGGCGGGTGGCAGTCTTGTTGCCCACATCGATGATGAGGATCTGCTCGAAGAGTTCTTTCGCCTTGGAGAACTTCTTGTTCTCCAGCAGGCGCTGCCCTTCGGTCATGAGCTCTTTGACGCGCTCGTATTTGAGTTCATCCGCGTTCTTGGGAGTGCCGCCTTCGGACTCGGGCGCCACGGCCTCAGGCCCCAGGACCTCGAAGGTCTGTGCGGAGGACGGGGTCGCGCCGACGGCGCTCATCTGGATCTTTCCCTCGGCCTTCTGCACCATCTTCTTGGCGTTCTCGTGGTTGGGATCGACGGCTAACGCGCGATTGAACGCGTTCAGCGCCTCCCTGTACATCTCGCGGCTATACAGCGAGACGCCCTCGCGATAGAGTTGCTCCGCTTGAGGTATATCAGAGGGGGGGCTTGCCTCAGCCGTAGCGGGCGCATTGCCGGCGGCGGCCGCCTCTGGAGAAGCCTGCGGATTATCTTGCGCGGTCGCCACGGGCAATGACAATGCTAGCAGCAACATCAGTGCTCCGGCGATTGCGGTCTTCCACCGCGGCAACCTTGTGCTCATGAACATCTCTTCCTCCCGCGATTTTGCTCAACTATACCGAATGACGGGACTCCACTCAACCCCCACCTTGCACCTGCAAAGTGAAGACCTTGTCAAACTCTTGCGAATACACCTCGACGGTCTTTCCGTCGGCGTCAATACTCTCAAGGGTATACGATCCGAATGACTCACGTTCCGCATATGGGCGGACCCGATCGCCAGAGACGAGCAGCAATGCACGCATCGTCCCATCTCTCCACTTTCGGAAACCGGTAAGCGTAACAGGGATGGTCGTTTCATCCGTCGTTGTACTCGGACCATCGTCTCCCTGCACGCCGTAAATGGTAAAAGGATTTCTCCGGACCAACCCGCTGGCATCCGCCATTACTTGCTTATTTGGCGGCCATGGTGGAATCACCGTGGGGAGCGTGGGTTCTTTCGCCGCCGCAGGCCGCATGGCAGACAGCGTCGTTTGCGCCGTCGATTTTGTATCAGGAGGAAAGACGACAACATAAACGCGATAGCACAGCACTCCTACGAGTGCAATGAGCACCATCTTTTCTTTTTGGGACCACAGCCAACTCCCGGCTTTTTGCAGCTGTGATAAGAAGTCGTTCATGCCTATGCCTATGTGTGTCCCTTCATGTTTCCACGAATCGTCCTATATCGGCCACAGACTCTCAAGAAAGCCCCAGAATCCCCTGCCTCTGCCCTCTCCCCTCATGTTTCGCTCATTCTCCTCCCGCATTCGCGAGAGATCGGATCCGCCCCCTCCTTGGCCCGGTTGTGGTGCGACTGCGACAACCACATCTTTCTGGAAGGCGGCAATGTCGATGAGCATTTCGACGCGAAGGTATGGGTCGATGGCGGAACGTAACGAAGCGTTGGTTATACGCATCCCAGGAATGGCGTAGTAGACATCCCTGTTTTCATTCAGATTCTGGTACATGGCGATGAGGTCCTTCATCTGAATCCACATCACGACACCAAACGTGCGCGCTTGAAGCACTTCGGCGCTGGGGCGCGGCTCCCACATTTCCACGGTCTCGAGGAGGGCCGCATTGTTGTCGAGCAGTTTCTTCACCATGCTTGAGCCGAGTTGGAGGCTGGTCAGCCAATACATGACTTCCATCGGATCGACAGAGCGACCGCGCAACGTGTCGGGGTGGGGCTGGCCAAAGGACAAATTGACCGTCGCAATTTGAACGTTCTTGTTGTACGCAACGGTGTTTACGTCCTGAAGGATCTTCTGATACTGCTCGGCATAGAACTGACGGAGCACCGTATTCTCCGGAGCGGTCTCCTGCTTGATGAACGAATCGATACTGAAGTATTTGGCGCGCTGCTCAAGGGCTTCCGACCAGGGTTGCACCAATTGCGTGTATTGCGTCAGGATGTCTTCGGGCTTCTTATTGCCGAATTCCGACTTGAGTTCTTCAAGTTTGGCCTTAAGTTTGTCGAGTCGTTCTACATCGGCCTTGTATTGATCGACCTGCGCTTGGATATAGAACTTCCAGACGGCAAAACCGCCTCCGCCAAGCACGAGCAGAGCCACCGCGACAATGACATATTCCCTTCGCAGTCTCACGGGCTATACTCCCACGCCGTCATTCTTCTTCCTCATCGCGGTTGTTACCGAGAGGTCCTCGAAACGCGGGTGAACCAGGGGGGGGCGGCGCCCCGCCGGGCAGGCCAAGCGTTGGAGGACGCAGATTCATTGCGGGCTCTTGGCCTGGTTGAGCCTCTTGAATGGGCTCGCCCGAAGTCTGCAAATCGATACGGAACGTCAGAACGGTTCCCGCCTGATTCCAACCTGCTTGAATGCCGCCGGTGGATCCTCCAAGTTGCCGATTCCCAAATCCGCCGGGACTACGATTCCGGCCGCGTGACCGTCTGTCGTCGTCATCGTCATCGCCGGAAGAAGACATCGAAGGCGTTGCCGCAGCCGAGGTTCCTCCGGTTGCGTTGTCCATGGTGAGTACAGAGACCGGATCGACGAAACGATCGTCGAAATAGACTTTTACAAACTTATCGGAAGCCTTGAGTGCCTCGACGAATTGAAACAACGACTCCGTGTCGCCGGCGAAACCTCGAATGGCCACACCATTGTAGGTGCCAGGGTCATCGGACATCTGCATGGTCCCGGGATCGGCAGTGCGCGCACGCCGTTCGTCCCGGCCTCCGAGGCCCATCTCGCCGGACCCGCCTCTGGAGCGCCCTGAGCTGATTCCCCGGAATCCAGAACTGGAGACAAGCTCGGTTTTTTGTGCGCCGTCTGCTTCTCCAATGCCTCCGCCAAGGCCTCCGCCAATGCCAGGGCGTCTGTCGCCGCCCTCTGGACCCATAGGAGGAGTGATGTCCGTGGATTCGCAAGACCAGAGCACGATTGTCTTGCCTTTGGGCCGGGCCTCGTTGATTGCGACCAGGTAGTCAATCCATGGAGGTCGAAATGCGTAGGCCGTGTCGAGCCTATTGACTTTGGCCTCAATCTGGCCGATGTCCATTTGCTTCTGCTTGATGGCCTTTACGAATTGGGAGGTCCATTGCGAAGGGTCGCCGGTGTAGCCGGTGAAGCGGGGATCGTACTGAACGATCTGCCGCTCAACCAAAGACATTTCTTCACGGACGGCCTTGTTCTTCTGCGCCATGGCGGGAATGATAGAAGCCATGATCAGTCCGAGCGTCGCCACGGAGAGAGCCCAATAGAAGAGTTGCTCGCGGTGGCGATGGGCATCCAGTATGCGCGGAGGAATGAGGTTGATCGCGATGGGGACCGATTGACAGCATCGAAGCGCAAGCCCGAGCGCAACGGCCGCTTGTTCGGGGTGCTCGTTGACCTCTTGGGCGGCGGGCCCGATGGCCAGCCCTGCAAGAGGTTGTGCGATGCGGACTTCAACTCCGAGCATGCGCTGGAGAAATGGAATCATGTTGCGCAAGCACGCCCCGCCGCCGGTAACCACGATGCGCGAGACAGCCCCGCCGCCAGGCTGCGAACGGAAATAGGCGAACGAACGGGTGATTTCGGAGACAAGCCGGCTCAATACGCGCCCGATGACTTCGCCGCCCTTGCCGTCGCGCTGCAAATCGCCCGTAGGTGCGAAGCCTCGGTCGCGCTTCATCTTCTCCGCTTCGATGAAGGAAACGCCAAATTCCGCGGCCACCGCCGAGGTGATATCGTTACCGCCGATGTTGAGGCTTCGCGTGAAGCGGAAGAGATTGTCGCGTTCAATGACGATATCGGTTGTGGCCGCACCGAGATCGATCAGCGCGACGCACTCACCCTGCTCTCCGAATTCTCCGGTGCTCTTGAGCCAATTGTATGCGGCGAGCGGACAGACATCGACTACGTCAATTCGCTTCTTGATGTCTTTGATGATTTCAAGGCGCTTATCGACCACGTCGACTTTGATGGCGGCCATGAGCACGTCGTAGCCACCCGCTTCGGTGCGCTTCAATACTTGATAGTCGAAGGCGATTTGGTCTAGCGAGAAGGGAATCTGCTGCTGAATTTCGTAACGAACAATCTGCGTGACTTTATATTCGGGTACGGGAGGAAGTGCGCGCGTGCGCGTAAATACGGATTGGCCCGGCACGCCGAACACCACTTTATTGTGGCGGACTTTGGCGTCCTTGAGGAGTGTCTTCAGTACTTCTTGGCGGACTTGCCGTTGCGCATCGTCATCCATCGAGGGGTCGATGCCAAATTCGCGATGATAGTACTTTGTGAGCTGAAACCCAGCTTTTGACTGAGTCAACTCACAAAGCCTGACGGCGCTAGTCCCGATATCGAGGATTAACCGCCGTGCGCGTCCGCGCCGCACCTTTGCCATAAAACCCTTACCCCATACCGACTTCCGCGAGTCATTACACAACCGGTACGCAAGGCACCAGGAAGCTGTCCCCTTGCCTCACATCAAACACGAATTCTGTCGCGATTACGGTCTACAAAGACCCCTTAAGCCATTGTGATTTAGTGTAGTAAACTCACCATCGCTTGTCAACAATAAAATCCCCTTTGCCAATAGTTTCCCTTAATTCTGAGATCCCTTAGGCATACGCTCCGTTTCGACTCCCGGGCGCGACACAATATCTGCCGCACATCGGAAGCCGTAATCGGCACGGGTGCGGTCGGGAAGAGCGAATTGGCGCCGCGCGCAACGCGCATCGAAGGGGCTGCCCATAAAGGAGCCTCCGCGAATCGAGCGGTACAACTGACCGTATTCCTTCACGATCACCTCATTCCCAGGATAGGCCGCATACCAGCTTGAAGTCCATTCGCACGCGTTGCCTGCCATGTCAAGGCACCCGTAGGGAGACGCGCCCCCTCGAAACTGCCCGACTTCTTTGATTTTCGCGGGCGTTGTAGCATTGGTATTCGCAATACCGGCATCGAAGAGACTCCCCCACGGATACTCGCGCCCATCGGTGCCGCGGGCGGCCTTCTCCCATTCGATTTCGGTTGGCAGCCGCTTTTTGACGGCAGAAGCAAAGGCCGTGGCCTGGGTCCATGTCACGCCCACAACGGGGAAGTTCTCTTTACTCTTGTCGAATCGGTGACTCGGGAAGACGACCTTGAAGTCTGCGTTGGTGACTTCATATTTGTCGATATAGAAGGCCTCGACGACAATCTTGCGGCGGGGGCGCTCGTCGGGCGATTGGTTGTCCACGCCGATAATTGCTTCCCCGGCCGGGACCAGGACCATGCCGGGAGGCGCATCGCCCTCGGACATCTTCAGGTCAACGGTCTTGCGCTCTTCGGGCCCCAGTTCAACGACGGCCTCGGTGGTAATGTAGCCGGGGGCATAGACGCTCACGGTATAGGAGCCGGGAGACAACTCGAAGCGGTTCGGAGTCTTTTGCACCTGAATTTGATTGTTCAGCCAGATTGAGGCGCCTGTCGGTGAGGAATACACTTCCACAAGACCCTTCTTCGGCGTCAATTCGAACGCTTTCGTGTATTGATACTCGGGCTGGAACTCCAACTCGAACGTCATTGGCTCGTATCGGTCTTTGCGCAATTCGAACTTCCGATTCCCCGCAGGCACTTCCACCCGGCGCAACGGCGTTACCCCCAGCACGCGGTCTCCATCGAAGCGGACTTCCGCTTGGCTGGGATTCGACTCGAGCGTTAGATAGCCTACAAGCAGCTTCATCTCTATCGAATGCTTCTCGGACCCGGTGTCGGGCACGCGAATCGTTTTGAACGTGGGTCTGTACCCATCCTTGCTCAGCTCGACCAAGACCGCCCCCGGGGCAAGGCCCTTCACCGTAACCGGAGTCTCCCCATAGTCAGTGCCATTGATCTGGATCTTCGCGCCAGGTGCAGGAACGCTTTCGACTATGATTTCGGTATTGTACGTCTCCGGCTTCTTTTTTGAGCCGCACCCCTGCAACAACGCACCGCCGAACACCACCCCAACCAACAGGACCCCGAGCCCTCTATACAACAACCCGCTCACGGCATACCCTGTTTGTATCCTAAGGCTTGCAGCCACGCGCGCGATGTGCGCTCCGCTACTCACGCCTTCATTCGCTTTTTGGTTCCGTTCAACTTCTTGCCCTGTGCTGCAACGTACACCAATTGCTTCGTCGCGATCGGACATTTAACCGGTCGACCTCGCAAATTTGGCGCCCCCTACCCGAAGCGCACTTAGCCCACTACGCCATTTAACCGGATTCCGGGTATTTAGGCAAGCTTTATCGTACCTGAATCTCCTGTTCCTTGATCGGCTGCGCGTTGGGATCCATCGGCGGATTCACAAACTTGCCCACATCCGTCGGCACAACCACGAAGTACACGTTCGCCGGGGTTTGGTCTTTGAGGTCAAGCCCGTCGGGCTTTCCTCCCGTCGCCCCCGGGGGCGAATCATAGAAAGCGGTCGCGCGAAAGACATAGGAAACCGGGCGAATGCGATTCTGCAAATCCCCCAAGTGATTCGCGGTCGCGGTAGCGCTCACGGCCACTTGCACCACAGGGGCTGTGCCCAGTGGCGACATGAAGCTTACCGTGGAGGCATCTACGATACCGGAATTGACAAGGACACCGTCCTGAAGGAACTCCCAGTAGACTTTCAGATTGGCCGTGCCGACGCCGGGTGGCGCCAACGCGGACACATCGAACTGCGCAAACACTTCAGACCCGGCATCGGCCTCGGCACTGGAGGGAAGCGGGATCAGAAGATTCTGTCCAAAGGAGCGGTCGGCAGTGCCGGTGTTCTGATAGCCCTCGGTGCCGTTCCGCTCATGCCAGAACAAGGGCTTGACCACCGTGTCGGGAGCTTCTTCGTCCGACAGATAGAATCGCCGCCAGTTGCCCCAGGATGCACCTGATCGCTGAGCAGGATGGTTCCGTTCACCAAGGAGAGATCGATGGGGCCGACATCGGCTTGCACGCCAAAATCCGTAGTCTTCCACCACGGCTCGACGTTACCCGCCTCGTCCGCGCCAATCGACACGACCAGCACCCAGCCGTCGGTCGTGATGATGTCACGGATATTGCCAATCACGTTCGACGTAGACCATGCAGACCAGCCGGTCTCAGGCGTGTAGGTGCCGGCATAGTCGGTGCCGCTGTAGATGCGGTAGGAGTAGACGTGCGGGGGACCGCCCTGCGCGCCGGTCGAAGTCGGAATGCTCATCCGGAGCGTGGCGCGGTCGGTGACGTTTCCTTCGATACTAGACGGCGACAAGATGGTGTGAACGTTGACCATCCACCAGATATGCAGCGGGTCCAGCAACCAATTGCTGTCCAGACCGGTGGTGTTCTCGTATTGGCTGGTGTGGTTGCCGGCAAGGTCGTACGCCTGGAATTGGCTGGCAAGATGGAATTCGCTCATAAGCGCGTTGACCGCGGGGATATCCGTGATGTACCAGTCGGCGGTCAGGAAATCCGCACTTCTCGGCCCGGGAATCTGTGGCTGCGGCATGGAATCGTCCGGGAAAAGCGCGGGGATGAAGACGCCATTGGTGCTGGGGCCGCCCAGATTGCCGAACACGAAATCGGCTTGAACCTGCGAGTCGGGGATATCGGCCATCAGCCCGCGGCCATTTCGGAGAATCCACTGGGCCTCGCCCGATTCGAGGAACTGATCGACCCCTGCGCCGATCTGGCTTGGCTCGGGTTGCCCATTGACCATAAACCCGGCGACCTGACGAGAGACTGGCGTATTGGGATCGACGAAATAGTCGATCCCCAGCATGAGCGCGCCCGTGCCATCCACAACCGGCGGATCGAAGAACATGACGCGAACCGGCAGGTCCAGGTTGGTTCCCGGCGGGTTCGTCACGTAGTTGTTCGAATAGGAGCCGGTGTTGATGAAGATGTGGGAACCGTTGACGTCGGGGCTCTTCGGATAGACAATTTCGCCGAGATAATCAACGGGTGTCGGAAGGGCGGAGGGAGTATACGTTGCACCCGCCGGCGCCACCGTGGCTGGCGGCAACGGGAACGGGTGCCAGTCAAGGGCGGGATTAGCGTCCGAAGAAGACTCTGCATCATTCAACACAGACGGGCCGTTCGAGAAGACCAGCTCGTTCGCCGTGATCTCTGGGATGGTGTCGCCGTTGTTGTCGTTGTAGCGAAGCATATCGAGGGCAACATGCGGCGGGATCGTGTCTATCAGGAAATGGCGGCCATAGGTGGCTTGATCCCGAATGCGCCCGAAATCGCTGAGATCCAGATAGTTGAACCCGACGTTGGAATCCGATCCGGCGCAGGACGTGATGAGCGCAACGACGGCATGCCCATCCGCGAGGACGTCCGTGGCGTCGACTTGGCCTGCCGGCGCATTGTCCTGGATCACGGTCGTAATCGGGTCCGTATTGGTGAACAGGTAATAGCCTCCGCCCAGACTGAAGCCTTCAAGCTCGATGACCGCGTCGGCGGGCGGGTTTGTCGGGTCCACGCCTTGTGGAATGATGATGGCATCGATGGTGCCGTCGCATCCGGTCACACCGATTTCCAAAGTCAGGTCACCGGCGTCGAGGCGTCCGACCGGGTTGGGTGTCGTCCGGGAGAAGAACCACGAGGGGTCGTTGCCCACATCTTCGGAGAGCTCGTCCGCGCCGATGTCGGGCAGACCCGGACCAGAATTCTGCGGCCCCGTGCCTTGGATATTCGTGCCGTTGGTATCGTCGGGGCGCCGGTCGCTCTCAAGATCGAAGGACGTGTAGGGGTCTTCGGTGAACTGTCCGGCCTTGTCGCGAATCGGGTTGTCAATGAACGTGTCGCGGGCAAGCAACTTGCCGAGCCACCAGCCACCGGGCTGCGTGGCGATGTCTTTCGGTCCTGGTGTGGGCGGGTCGCCGCCGGTGTCGAGCATCGGGTCGACGGAGATACTGCCGACGCCCGGTTGGACGCGCAGGTAGTCTGGTTCATTGAAGTAGACGTCGTTGAATTCGAGTACCGGCGTGTCAGGCGCGACGTTGCCGCGCGTATCGCGATAGACAAAGAAATCTTCGGGATCGCTGATTACGCTGTCCCCTTCGGGAGTCCCGGGTGCGAGATCGGTGCGGTTCTGCACCGTGACTTCCAGCGAGGCGACATCGCTGGAGTAATCGTCGTCCTGCAGGATGGTTTCGAAGTCCGGCAGCGTGACCACGATCTCCGTGGGCGACACGCTGTAGAACAAGCGTCCGGTGTCTTCGTCATCGGGGTCGTTGAAGACCACGCGCACGACGTCGTCGAAGTTGTAGCCGCGGATCGTGACGTACGTTACGTCCGGTTGGTCCGGATTCGCCGGATCGAAGAAGGCATGGTTGGGTTCGATCTCGGTGATGACGGGCTTGCCATCCATGTAGTACGTGAACCCGCCGTGCAGGACGCCTTGCGCCTGCGAGTCGCTTCGGATCACGGTGACGTCGTACACGCCGGGCAGGTTATTGGGCGCGGGGGGCACGTCAATCCGGATCGAGTCGGGCGTTCCGGGCGTATACGAGACAATCCGGGCTTCCACGCCGCCGA
>JBHEKO010000019.1:0-6589 GCA_041859475.1 Candidatus Hydrogenedentales bacterium | reverse complement strand
GACATTCTCGACTGCAACGCGGGTGATCACGGGCATCCCTTCGCCACGAACTTCAACCCCGAGATCAATATCCGCGAGATCACACAGCGCGGCAAGTATTGGGAAAGTGGTGAGTGGAAGGACATCGATCCCATGTCCGTGCAGTGGGACTTCGATTTCCCCGAAGTCGGCGTGCGCAAGGCGTATCTGCTGTACCACGAAGAACTCGAATCGCTCGTGAAGCACATCAAAGGCCTCAAGCGCATCCGGTTCTGGATGACCTTCGGCGAAAGCTACATCACGCATCTGCGCGTGCTCCAGAACGTCGGCATGACCCGCATCGATCCCGTCATGTTCGAGGGTCGCGAAATCGTCCCCATCAAGTTCCTCAAGGCGTTGCTGCCCGACCCCTCGTCGCTCGCCAAAGGCTACACCGGCAAGACCTGTATCGGGTGCCTCTTCGAAGGCATCAAAGACGGCAAGCCGAAGAAGATGTTCATCTACAACGTCTGCGATCACGCCGAGTGCTATCGCGAGGTCCAGGCCCAGGCCATCTCGTATACCACCGGCGTGCCCGCCATGATCGGCGCGATGATGATGCTCACCAATACCTGGCGCGGCAAAGGCGTCTTCAACGTCGAAGAGTTCGACCCAACGCCGTTCATGGACAAGCTGAACATCCACGGCCTGCCCTGGAAAGAGATGGCGATGTAGGGGGAAGTGTGAACGCTCTCATTGACGCCGCACATGAAGTCTGCACGTTTATGGAAGAACGCCGCTGGGCCTTCTGTGTAATCGGCGGACTTGCGGTTCAGCGATGGGCAGAACCTCGCGCGACCATGGATGCCGACATTACGCTACTGACCGGATGGGGCGACGAAGACGCATATGCGCGCGCCGTTCTTGATCGTTTTGCCTCTCGAGTATCCGAAGGGCGCGAGTTTGCCACGACGAATCGAATTCTCTTGATTCGGGCGTCGAATGGGAAGGACGTGGACATCTCCTTGGGTGCATTGCCTTTCGAGTCCGAGATGATTCGCCGTTGCGTTCGCGTCGAATTCTCTCCGGGAAGAGTCTTGCCTTGCTGTACCGCGGAAGACTTGTTTGTCATGAAAGCATTCGCATCCCGGCCGCGCGATTGGGTAGACGCCGAAAGCATCGTGAACCGGCAAAGGGCGCTCGACAAGCGATACATCCTCGCTCAACTGGACGAATTGTGCGCATTGAAGGAGGCTCCTGAGATCTTGAGAAGGGCCAAATCGCTTCTGGGAGTACCCACATGAAGGAGCCCACGCGTGAAGAGCTGCGCGCCTTGGTGCGGCAGATGGACGAGGGCCACAAACGTGCCGACCAGATTCGCAGGGAAGCCCTGCGTGATATGCCATATAACTGGGAAGACGTGGACGCCCTGTTGCAGTTAGGCGACGCCTACGATGGCCCGCCCAGGTCGAGCGAAGGTATCATCGAGATGCAGCGGTGCTTCATGAAAGCGAAGAACCGCATCAAGTCGTGCGACATCGCCAAATGGCTCGAGAAACCGCAGGAGTGAATCCGGATTGCGGCGGAATCTGCTCCCGTTTGATACAATAGTGCCGTGAGGAGAATCCGGGAATGACAAACGTCAGAGTCGAAAGCGCGGCCTTGGAGCTTTCGGATGCCATAAAACGCGTGGCATCGGGCGAAGAACGCGTTATGGTTCACACGGAGACCGGAGAAGTCGCCGCCATTGTGACGCTCGCCGACTTGGATTTGATTGAGCGCCTGGAGGACTTCTTGGACAACGATTTGGCGGATCGCGCTCGTGAAGATCCAGGCGAAGATGTCCCTTGGGCCGCAATCAAGAAAGAACTGAATCTCTAGGTGGAGTACGCAATTCGGTTTCGCCCCTCCGCACTGCGCGAATTCCAGAAGCTGCCGAGAGACGTGCAGAAACGGATCGCGCCACACATCGACGCCCTCGCGGATTCGCCGCGGCCAGCGGGCGCGAAAAGACTCAAGGCCGAATTCAACCGCTGGCGCACACGTGTGGGAAGTTACAGAGTCGTGTACGAAGTCAACGATGGTCTTCTTGTCGTACTGGTAGTGGGCGTGGCACACCGGCGGCAGATTTACCGATAGGACAAAATCGCGGCATGATTGCGTATCCAGAGATTCCCGTCAATGACGTCCCCACGCCCTCGTACATAGTCGACGAGGGCGCGTTGCGGCGCAACTTGGAAACCCTCGCCGATGTGCAGCAACGCGCGGGGTGCACGATCATCCTGGCCCTTAAAGGATTCGCGATGTGGAGCACGTTTCCACTCGTTCGCGAATACCTGCGCGGGACAACCGCCAGTTCCGTCAGCGAGGCCCGGCTCGGCCGCGAGGAGTTCGGCGGTGAGGTACACGTGTATGCGCCCGCATACCGCGACGACGAAATCGATCCCCTGCTCGACATCGCCGACCACATCACCTTCAACTCGTTTTCGCAATGGCGGCGCTTTAAGGATCGTGTGGCCGCGCACTCGCGCCGCGTGAAGTGCGGCCTGCGGATTAACCCCGAACACTCGGAAGTGGAAGTCTCGCTGTACGACCCGTGCGCGCCGTGTTCGCGGCTCGGCATGACCGCGGATCAGTTCCGCGGCGAGTCGCTCGACGGCATCACGGGACTGCACTTCCATACGCTGTGCGAATTGAACAGCGACGCCCTCGAACGCACGCTCGCAGCCGTCGAAGAGAAGTTCGGCAAGTACATCGCCGCGATGGATTGGGTGAACTTCGGGGGCGGGCATCACGTCACGCGGTCCGACTACGACAAGGACCGCCTCGTCCGCCTCGTTTCGTCGTTTCGCGAACGCTACGACGTTAGGGTCTATCTCGAACCCGGTGAGGCCATCGCGCTGAACACCGGCGTCCTGGTCGCGTCCGTCCTCGACGTCTTTCGCAACGGCGTCGATATCGCCATCCTCGACACGTCCGCCACGGCCCACATGCCCGACGTGCTCGAAATGCCGTACCGCCCGCAGATCGTCGGCGCGGCCTTGCCCGGCGAAAAGCCGCACACGTACCGGCTCGGCGGCCTCACCTGCCTTGCGGGCGACATCATCGGCGACTACTCGTTTCCCGAGCCGCTCAAGGTTGGCGACCGCCTCGTCTTTCTCGACATGGCCCACTACAGCATGGTCAAGAACACGACCTTCAACGGCGTGCCGCTTCCCTCTATCGGTATCTACAACCCCGACACACGCGAAACGCGCATCGTCCGGCGCTTCGGCTACGAAGACTACAAGGGACGTTTGTCGTAGGCGGTTTTTCCGGCGGGTGCGTGTAGAATAGGCGCGGAGTCGTTGCGCGTCCGAAGTGGACGCTCACCACACAGGAAATTTCTACGCATGAATAGCGCCATGTCCCGCCGCACCTACGCACTCATCATCGCACCGATGTTCCTCTTCGTTCTCGCCACCGCCTTCGCGCAGGCGGAACTGAGTCTGCCGCTCCTGTGGAAGACCGACCTGCAAATGTTCACCGAAAGCGGCGCAACCGTTTCCGACATTACCGGCGACGCTATCGCGGAAGTCATCGTCGCGGGTCGCGACGACCTGATTGCCGTCGAGGGCACAGGCAAGGACCTGTGGCGCTATCGGGCTCGCGGCCGTTACATGACTTTTCCCGCTGTGCTTGCCCGCGAAGGACAGCCCACGCTCATCTACGCCGCGGACAATTCCCGCCAAATGTCGTGTATCGACGGAACCGGGAAGGTTGTATGGCAGAAAGATCTGAAGGGACCGTCTTCATGGTCGGCGCCGGTTGTGTGCGATCTGGAAGTGGACGGCAAATTCGAGGTCATTCAAACGGATGAGACGGGTATCGTCTGGGCTTTCGATGCGCTCTCCGGCGATGTGCGTTGGCAAACCAGTCTGAAGGGAATGCCCGTGAGCCCCGCGGTGGCGGACGTGGACGGCGATGGCAAAGCAGAAATCGCCATAGTCACCGGCGACGGAATCCTGTCTTTGCTTGATGCCGGCGGTGGGGTGAAGTGGACATACACGATTGGCGGCACGTCGCAAACGTGGGGGACGAGCGCCCCCGTGATATTTCGCGCTTCGGACGGCGCATGCCGCATTGTCGCAGCGTCAAACGAAGGACAAGTGTTTTGCCTCGACCCCAAAGGCAACCTACTCTGGAATCGACTCACGAACGGCGCCGTTGCTTCGGCGATCTCCGTCGGAGACATGGACGGAGATGGGCTTGTCGATATCTTCGTGGTGACGCAGATTGGCGTGATTCATCGATTTGACGAAACGGGCAAACCTCTCTGGGCAATCGATACGCAAGGCCGCAGTCTCGCGGCAGGCGCGCTCATCGATCTCACCGGTGACGGAAAACTCGAGTTCGTATTGGCTACGCAATCGGGACACCTGATGGTATTCGACGCTCCCGGCAATATGCTCTTCGACAAGCAATTCGACCACCGCACCATCAACGTAACGCCCGCATTCGGTGATGTGACGCCGGCATCGCCCGGGCTTGAGATGATTCTCACGGGAGGCGAGGCGGGACTGCTCTATTGCTTCGGAACTCCGGCGACGCGCGAGGCACGAGGCGCGTGGACAGCCTATCGCGGCGATGAGCACAAGAGCGGGGCGTGGATGGAAGCTGCGGAGAGGCACCCGGCAACTGCGTCCGCCCTGAGCGCCGTATCTTCTTCCGCATCGACCGAGTCACCCCAATTGATGTCGCCGGTGAATTTGTCCTCGGAGCAACTGCTTGCGGGCGAAAACGTTCGTTTCGCGATCGCGAATCCAGGCAATGAACCCGCTGTGGCATTGGCGGCGTGCAAGGCGCCTGACGGTTTTCTGCAAAGTGCGATCACCCGCGTATTCGGCGAACGCGGAGAGCTGCAATTGCCCCTGCACGCTGCTGTGGAAGGAACCTATCACTTCACATGGTCACTGCATAACGAAGCAGGTAAGAAGGTTGCGAACGGAACGAGCGATTTGGCGATTGTCCCGTTCGTCAAGGAACGTCAACTCTCGGAACAGGCGTTGAAGTCGCTCGACGAGACGGCCGCAAAAGTGGACGCTACGCTCCCGCTTGCTGCGACAGGTCTGCGACGAGAACGGGGTTCGTTCCAACTCGCGTGCTCTGCCGCCGAGCCCAATTACGCAGAAGTTGTCCGGCAAGCAAAGCGCGCGCTACGTCTTTGCGAGCTGGCAAGTGGCGCTGCGGCGCTGGGCCCGGCAACAAGCCTACTGCCCTTCGAAAACACTCTCTGGGAAAGCCGCGCCGTGGACAGCCGGCTCCCGGAGACTGCCGCAACTTCGCTGCGCATCGCGCGCCGCGTAGCCCTGGGCGAACACGAACCGGTGTCCTTAGGCTTGTTTAATCCGCTTGCGCGCGACGTGCAGGCGCGTGTCGTGCTGGACAACCCCAAGCAAGGACCCGCAGTGACCTTTCACCGCTCCGTGCCGACGCCTACGTCTTTGGGCGAGACATCGTGGGACGCGTTGCCCGAGTTGGACGAGTCGTCGGTCATTACCGTTCCTTCTCTGGAAAGCGCGGAGCTATGGCTGGATATCGACACGAGCGAGGTGCAGCCCGGAGAACACACGTTTGCGGTGCGCGTTCTCGCGATGAATGGCGCAGGCGTCGATGTACCACGTAGCCCGCAGGCCATGCCGCCGCCGGAAACGAAGATAGAGATCGCGCTCACAGTGCTGCCATTCGAACTGGCGCCTTCCGGCGTCCTTCGCCTTTGTGCGTGGGCGAGCCTCACGCCTGCTTGCGTGCGCGATATGCTGGCACACGGCAACAACGTCTTTGTCGGACCGCATGCGACGCCGCAGTACGATGCGCAAGGAAAACTGGCGGGCATCGACTATACCGCGCTGGATAAATTCCTAGAGCCGCTCATCGGACATGACGTCGTACCTTTACTGAGTGGATTCCCAGCCGTGCACGGAGAAGTCGGGAGCCCTGACTACATAGAGCAACTCCGAGTCTATTTTGACGGACTCGTCCCGCATCTCGCGGAGAAAGGCTTTGGCGTCGATTCCTTCGCGCTGTATCCCGTGGACGAGCCGGGTGGTTTGGGCTGGAACGCCGTCAACCAGGTTGTAGCTTTCGGGAAAGCCGTCAAGGCTCTGCGGCCCGACATCATGCTTTATGTGGATGGCGGAGGCGAAGCGCCTTTGTATGAGGCCATGGCCCCGTATACCGACATCTGGTGTCCCGGCATCACAATGCTCGCCGAAGACTCGCCCGCCATGCAGCTTGTGCGCAAGGACGCGAAGCACCTGTGGTCCTACGACTGCGCCTATGCCTACAGCCGCCCCAGCGGCCCCAACATCAAGAACATAAACATCGTGGGCCAATTCCGGACCGCCGCCCTGTTTGCGCTTCGTCACAACGCCACCGGCATCGGATATTGGAGCTACAACATTGGCGAAGATCCGTGGGGCCGAAATCAGATGGAGTACACACTCGTGTACCCAGGCAAGCTGAAGCCCGTGACGAGCCGCCGATGGGAAGCCGTGCGCGAAGGCATCGAAGACTACCGCATTCTGGTTGCGTTGCGAAGCCGGATCGACGAGTCCGCGCCGCAGAAACTACCGGACGAATTGCGCGGGAA
>JBHEKO010000784.1:0-7540 GCA_041859475.1 Candidatus Hydrogenedentales bacterium | reverse complement strand
ACGTGAGGCGCATGACATGAAGTCTCGTATCGTACTCGTTGTTGTTTTGTTGGTCGCCGTCATCGCCGGCGCCTGCCTCTACCAAGCGAATGGGCATACCGCAGGCGGAAGCGAGGCGATTCAAGTCTCGGGCAACATCGAGGTCACCGACGCGGAAGTTAGTTTCAAAATGCCCGGCCGCATGCTTGCGCGCAAGGTAAGCGAAGGCGAGCGCGTCGAAAAGGATCAGGTTGTCGCTATTCTCGA
Organism: Candidatus Hydrogenedentales bacterium; assembly: GCA_041859475.1. GTDB lineage: Bacteria > Hydrogenedentota > Hydrogenedentia > Hydrogenedentales > SLHB01 > JAIBAQ01. The sequence continues at coordinate 7,294 of JBHEKO010000784.1, read as the reverse complement.
TTGCGCGGAACTGGAGCGCCAAGTTGCCGTGCGCGCGGCGGACGTGGAAGCGGCCACCGCCGTGCTCGCGGAACTGGAAGCGGGCACGCGTCCCGAGCAGATCCGGCAGGCCGAAGCCGGCATGGAAGCGGCGCAAGCCGGGTTGAACGAACTCCTTGCGGGCGCGCGTCCTCAGGAGCTGGAGGCAGCGCGTTCGGACGTGAGCGCGGCACAAGCCGAAGCGGACCGCGTCACCGCGGACTTCAACCGGGTCAACCGTCTTTTCGACCAGAAGGTAGTGTCGGCGCAGATGCGGGATTCCGCGCGCGCCGCACACGACGTAGCCCTGTCGCGTTTGAAAGTCGCGCAGGAGCGCCTGGCATTGGCTGTGGAAGGCCCGCGCGCAGAGTCCATCGAGCGGGCGCGCGCTATGCTGCGCCAGGCCGAAGAGCAGTTTGCACTTGCGAAAGAAGGCCCGCGAAAAGAAACCATCGATCAAGCGCGGGCGCGCGTGAAGCAAGCCTCGGAAGGTTTGGAGGCTGCGAAAATCCAACTCGACAATGGGACCCTGAAGTCCCCTATCTCCGGCATTGTGTTGTCGGACAACGTCGAGGATGGCGAATACGTCACCCCGGGAATGCCCATCGTCACGGTCGCGGATCTGGAACACACCTACCTCCGTTCGTATATCAACGAAACGGATTTGGGCAAGGTGAAGATCGGACAAGAGGCAGAGGTAACCACCGACACCTATCCCGGCAAGAAGTACAAAGGCACAGTCACCTTCATCTCACCGCAGGCCGAGTTCACGCCGAAAAGCGTGCAGACGGAAAAAGAACGCGTCAAACTCGTATACCGCGTCAAGATCGAAATCTCGGACACGTCGATGGAACTGAAACCGGGCATGCCCGCCGATGGCGTCATCCTGACCGCCGCGCAATAAGAGTCATGAGCGCCATTCGCACCGAGAACCTCACCAAACGCTTCGGCCCGGTCTGCGCCGTAGACGGCGTCACGCTCACGGTCAACGAGGGCGAACTGTTCGGCTTGGTCGGTCCCGACGGCGCAGGCAAGACCACGACGATGCGTCTGCTCACCGCCATTATGGACCCCTCCTCCGGAGACGCATGGGTTTCGGGCAAGCACATCGTGAAAGACGCGGAGGCCATCAAGTCCGACATCGGCTATATGAGTCAGCGTTTTGGACTCTATCCGGACCTCACCGTCATGGAGAACATCGCCTTCTACGCGGACATCTACGGCGTGCCGCACCGCGGACGCTCGGAGAAAGTCGACCGGCTTCTTGCGTTCAGCAATCTCACCCCGTTCAAAAAACGCCTTGCCGGAAACCTTTCCGGCGGGATGAAGCAAAAACTCGGCCTCGCCTGCGCTCTCATCCACACCCCCAAGGTGTTGTTCCTCGACGAACCCACCAACGGCGTGGACCCGGTTTCACGGCGGGACTTCTGGCGGATTCTCTATTCGCTGCTGCGCGAGAAGGTCACCATCTTCGTCTCGACCGCATACCTCGACGAAGCAGAACGATGCAATCGCTTAGGACTCATGCACGAAGGAAAGCTCTTCGCAGCCGGTTCGCCGGATGAAGTGAAGACGCACCTTGTGGGAACGTTGATCGAGTTGCGCACCGAAGATCCGCGTACCGCGATTCGCGTGCTGCGCGAGGCGATGCCGGACGACAATGTCGGCCTGTTCGGCGACCGCATTCATGTGCTGACAACCGAACCCGAGCGCATCGACGCGCAAGCCCGCGCCGCGTGCGCGAAGGCGTCTCTCGAACTACTCGGCGTACGTCCGATCGAGCCGTCGCTCGAAGACGTCTTCGTCTCCGTGCTCACGCGCAAGAAACAGGAAGCCTCGCATGGCCTTCCGACGCACTAAACAAGCCACCGTAACGGGGTGGGATGAAACCAAGGCCGTCGCCGTCCAGGATCTGGAGCGCCGCTTTGGGCAGTTTGTCGCCGTGAACAAGGTGAGCTTTGTCGTGCCCAAGGGGAAAGTCTTCGGATTTCTGGGCCCGAACGGCGCAGGCAAATCGACCACCATCCGCATGCTGTGCGGCATCCTCGCGCCGAGCGGCGGCGCGGGCATGGTGGCCGGTCTCGATATCCGCACGGAAACCGAATTGATCAAGACCCGTATCGGGTACATGAGCCAACGCTTCTCGCTCTACGAAGACCTCACCGTCGAAGAGAACATCGATTTCTACTCCGGCATCTATCGCATTCCCGCGGAGAAGAAACATCAGCGCAAAGATTGGGTCCTGGAGATGGCGGGGCTCAAAGACCATCGCCGCTCGCGCACCGGAAACTTGTCGGGGGGATGGAAGCAGCGGCTAGCCTTGGGCTGCGCCGTGCTGCACGAACCGCCGATCATCTTTCTCGACGAACCCACTTCCGGCGTCGACCCGATCAGCCGCAGAAAATTCTGGGAGCTCATCTACGCGCTCAGCGATCAAGGCGTTACCGTTTTCGTGACCACGCACTACATGGATGAAGCCGAGTATTGCGATGAGCTGGTGCTGATTTACCGCGGCGAGATTATCGCGAGCGGAGCCCCGCGCCATCTCAAGACCGAGATCATGCGCGAACAAGTCGTAGACGTGCGCTGCGACCATCCGCACGACGCCATGGAACTCATCGAGCAGATCGAAGGCGTAAAGGAGGTCGCCTTGTTCGGCAATGGCCTGCATGCCGTGGCGCAAGAAGGCGCGGACATTGTCGAACCCATCCGCGCCGCGCTCGCGAAGAGCAGCTTCCACGCAAGACAAGTCGAGGCCATTGTCCCATCCCTGGAAGACGTGTTCGTCTCCTTAGTCGAGGCTCACGACCGCGCCGACGCGCCGATGGCGGAGGTTAAGGGATGAACCTCCAGCGAACGTGGGCCATTGCGCGAAAAGAATTCCTGCACGTGCTCCGCGATCCGCTCAGTCTCGGAATGGCGGTCGCCATGCCCATGCTGATGCTGCTGCTGTTCGGTTACGCGCTGACGCTCGACGTCGACCGCGTCCCTCTCATCGTCTGGGATCAAAGCGCCACCAAAGCGAGCCGCGATTTCGTCTCGAACTTCTCGGGTTCGCGTTACTTCGCGCTTCGCGGGCACGTGGACACCTATGCCGAGATCGAGCGTGCGATCGACAACCGCGAAGCCTTGCTCGCCATGGTCATCCCACGCGACTTCTCCGACCGCATCGAGGCGGGACGAAGAGTCCCCGTTCAACTCATCGCCGACGGAAGCGATTCGAACACGGCAACCATCGCCATGGGATACGCAAAGGCGATTACCGAAGGCTATAACCAGCGAATCATGCTGCACCAAATTCAACGGTTCGGCATCACGCCGCCGCGTCAACCCATCGATATTCGCGCGCGCGTTTGGTACAACGCCGATCTGGAATCGCGCAATTTCATCGTACCCGGACTCATCGCCGTCGTTATGAGCATCATCGGGGCAATGCTGACCTCGCTCACCATCTCGCGCGAATGGGAACGCGGAACGATGGAGCAACTGATTTCCACACCGGTCCGCTCGCCCGAACTGCTCTTCGGAAAGCTCATCCCCTACTTCGCGGTGGGGATGCTCGACGTCATTCTCGCCATGCTCATGGGGCGCTTTCTCTACCACGTCCCCTTGCGCGGAAGCGTGCTCCTGCTCTTTGCATCGGCCATGGTCTTCCTCGTCGTCGCGACGACTCAAGGGCTGATATTCAGCATCCTCGCGAAGAACCAGCTCCTCGCAAGCCAACTCGCGCTGATGGGAACCTTTCTCCCCGCCTTCCTGCTATCCGGATTCGCCTTCGCCATCTCCAGCATGCCCATCGCGCTGCAATACGTCACCTACATCGTGCCGGCCCGGTACTTCGTCGTCATCTTAAAAGGGATCTACCTGAAGGGCGTCGGTCTCTCTCTGCTATGGGGCGACATCCTTCTGCTTGTAATCTTCGCGACACTTCTTGTCATCGTCGCCAATGTCGCCTTCAAGAAGAAGCTCACATGAGACACGAGGCGCACACCCATGCTTGAACGCATAAAGCACATGCTCATCAAGGAATTCATCCACGTACTGCGCGATCCGCGTATGCGCATGGTCGTTCTTGTCGCGCCGTTGATCCAGCTCTTCCTGTTCGGATACGCCGTCAACACCGACGTGAAGAACGCGCATTTCGCCGTGCTGGACATGGACAGCACAATCGCCAGCCGCGACTTCCTGGCGCACTTCACCAGCAGCGGCTATTTCACGATGGAAAAGTACGCCGGCTCGGAAGCGGAGGCACACGAGCTCCTGGACCGAGGCCTCGTCCACGGCGTGTTTCAAATCAATCGCGGCTTCTCGGCAGACTTGTCCGCGGGCCGAACGGCGCAAGTTCAACTTCTGCTCGATGGCACCGATTCGAACACGGCGAGCATCGTCGGAAGCTATGCATCCGAAATCGCCGGGTCCTACTCTTCCTCCATCTTGCTTCAACGGCTCGTCCGTCAGGTGGGCCGTATTCGCGACCCAGCCGGGGTATCCCTCGAAGTGCGCGCATGGTTCAACGAAAACCTGGAGAGCCGCAATTTCTACGTGCCCGGCGTCATGGCGTCGCTCCTTGCGATCATCTCGCTGATGCTCACCAGCATGGCCGTCGTCCGCGAGAAAGAAATCGGCACGATGGAACAGATCATCGCTACGCCCATTCGACAAGGCGAGTTTATCATCGGCAAGACCATTCCATTCGCTCTGATCTGCTACATGGACGTCTTTCTGATCACCATCGTCGGCGTATTTTGGTTCGGCGTGCCGCTTCGGGGCAGCCTCTTGGACCTCCTCCTCGGCACGACGCTTTACCTCATGAGCACGCTCGGCGCGGGCCTTCTCATCTCCACGATCAGCAGCACGCAGCAACAAGCCATGATGAGCATGTTCTTCTTCATCACCCCCGCGATGATGCTGTCCGGTTTCATCTTTCCAATCGCCAACATGCCCGAAGTCATTCAGTGGTTCACGTACTTGAACCCGCTTCGCTATTACCTCATCATCATACGGGGTGTATTCTTAAAGGGCGTCGGCTTGGATATTCTCTGGCCGCAGTTCGTGGCGCTCTTCCTTCTCGGAAGCGCGAGTCTCTGGATCGCGACGCGCAGATTCCACAAAACGGTTTCGTAGGCTGGCGCCAGCAGCTATTCGTGTGGGGAGCAAATGAGTTTCTTTGAGATGGTCTTGATTGGCATCGGGTTGTCCATGGACGCCTTTGCCGTCGCAGTCGTGTCCAGCATAACGCTCGGGAAAGCCACCGGACGCGAACTCTTCCGGCTTTCGTTTCATTTCGGACTCTTTCAAGCCATCATGCCGATCGTCGGCTTCTTGGCCGGACAGTCCCTCTCTCACTGGATCCGCGCCTGGGACCATTGGGTCGCATTTGGAATCCTCATGTGCATCGGCGCCAAGTCCATCTACGAGGCCTTGTCGCAGCACACGAGCGACGAGGAGGAACCGTGCAATCCGACGCGCGGACTCAAGATGGTTTCACTGTCCGTGGCCACCAGCATCGACGCCATGGCCGTCGGCCTGAGCTTCGCCATGCTCCGGGTCGAGATCGCACTTCCCGTCATCGTCATCGGCTGCATCACCGCGACTCTCACCTTCATCGGAATGAAACTCGGCGGACGCTTGGGCATGCGTTTCGGCAGCCGAATGGAAATCCTGGGAGGGCTCGTCCTGATCGGCATTGGCATCAAGATTCTGCTCTCCGACCCTTATTAGCCCGGGCTTCGCCGCGCGCGCACCGACTCCTCAATCAACCGTATCACCAGCGCCGTCCACCCCGTCTGATGACTCGCCCCCAACCCGCGTCCCGTATCTCCGTGGAAATACTCATGGAAGAGGATGAGGTCCTGCCAGTGCGGATCTTGCGCATAACGACGCTCGTCCCCATGGCAGGCTCGCGCGCCGTGTTCGTCCGGCAGAAAGATACTGGCCAATCGTCGCGACAGTTCTACCGCGACTTCTTTCAGGTTCATCATGATGCCAGACCCCGTCGGGCATTCGACGTGCAATCCGTCGCAATAGAAATGGTGGTACCGCTCGATGGCCTCAATGAGCAGATAGTTCAGCGGAAGCCAGATCGGACCCCGCCAATTCGAATTACCGCCGAACATACCCGAATCCGATTCTCCCGGCACATAGTTCACGCTGTATTCCTCGCCGTTTACGTGGAACGTGTACGGATGTTCGTGATGCGCACGCGACACGGATCGAATTCCATACGGCGACAGAAACTCGTTCTCGTCGAGCAAATAGCGCAACACCCGTACCAGACGTTCCCGAGAAGGTATGGCCAAGAGGCGGTGTTCATGTCGTCCGCCCTCGGGAGTGTCCAGTTCCAAGTACGAGATGTGCCGCGCCAAGTCCTTTCGGTTCTCCAAGAACCAGTGCATCCGCTTGGTGAATCCGGGCAACGATTCGAGCACGTCGTCGTGCAGCACTTCGACGGCAAACATGGGAATGACGCCGACGAGCGAGCGCACCTTCAGCGGAATCGTGCGCCCCTCCAATTGAAGTTGGTCATAGTAGAACCCGTCCTGCTCGTCCCAAAGCCCCGTGCCGCCAAGGCCGTTGATAGCGTCCGTGATATAGACGAAGTGCTCGAAGAACTTGGACGCCATGTCCTCATACACGGGGTTTGTCTGCGCGAGTTCGAGCGCCATCGAAAGCATCGTCGCGCAGTAGAAGGCCATCCACGCCGTCCCGTCCGCTTGTTCGAGATACCCTCCCGTGGGCACCGGCTTCGAGCGGTCGAAGACTCCGATATTGTCCAGCCCCAAGAACCCGCCTGAGAAGATGTTCCTCCCCTCCGGGTCTTTGCGATTCACCCACCACGTAAAGTTCATGACCAGCTTCTGAAACGCCCGCTCCAGAAACTGCGTATCGCGCTCGCCGTGCGGAGCCGTCATCTTGTACACGCGCCAGCACGCCCACGCATGGACTGGCGGATTCACGTCGCCGAACGCGAATTCGTACGCGGGGATCTGCCCGTTGGGATGCATGTACCATTCGCGCAGAAACAGCGTGAGCTGATTCTTCGCAAAGTCTGGGTCAACCTGCGCAAACGGAATCATGTGAAACGCGAGGTCCCACGCCGCGTACCACGGATACTCCCACTTGTCGGGCATGGAGATGACATCGCGATTGAAGAGGTGCTGCCACTCCGCGTTACGGCCACGCTTCCGCTGCACCGGCGGCGCGGGCTGCTCGGGATCGCCGTCGAGCCAATCCCTGACGATGTAGTGATAGAACTGCTTCGACCAGAGCAGCCCGG
>JBHEKO010000465.1:0-6902 GCA_041859475.1 Candidatus Hydrogenedentales bacterium | reverse complement strand
CCTTCCTTCTCGGCCTCCATCTTCACTTCGTAAGAACCGGGCACAACAAGCGCCTGTTCGAGGGACGGATTCACGGTATAGCCCTTTACGACCTTGGCTGCGGCGCGCAGATCTTCGATGCGCCCGTTGGTGCACGAGCCCAGGAACATCTTATTGATGGAGACCGACGTGATCGGCATCCCCTCTTCGAGGCCCATATACTGCAAAGCCTTCTCGGCGGAGATGCGTGTGTTCGCGTCCGCGATGGCGCTCAGCACGGGGGTGGCCCCATTGACGCCCGTCACCATGCCCGGCGACGTGCCCCAGGTAACTTGCGGTTCAATGTCCTTCGCGTGCAGTTCCACGAGCGTGTCGTAGGTGCACCCGGGATCGGACGCCCATTGCTTCCAACCCGCGACCAACGCATCGTAGTCTTTATCCTTCAGATACTCGCGCCCCTTCAGGTACGCGCAGGTCTTCTCGTCCGGGGAGATCAAGCCCGCGCGCGCGCCGCCTTCGATGGTCATGTTGCAGACCGTCATGCGGCCTTCCATGCTCAGGTTGCGGATTACGTCGCCCGTGTATTCGATGACGTAGCCGGTGCCGCCTGCCGTGCCGATCTTCCCGATGATCGCGAGGATAACGTCTTTCGCGGTGATGCCGTTCGGCAGCACGCCGTTCACGCGCACTTCCATTGTCTTCGATTTCTTTTGCGACAGGGTTTGCGTGGCAAGCACATGCTCGACTTCACTTGTGCCGATGCCGAAGGCCAGCGCGCCAAACGCGCCGTGCGTGGACGTGTGCGAATCGCCGCACACGATCGTGAAGCCCGGCTGCGTCAATCCCAATTCGGGCCCGATCACGTGAACGATGCCGTTGCGCCGATCTTTCATGTCGAAGCACGCTACGCCGAACTCTTCGCAGTTCTTTCTCAGGGCTTCGATCTGCAGGCGCGACATCTCGTCGCGAATCGGCTTCGACCGGTCCGTCGTGGGGATGTTGTGGTCCATCGTCGCGAACGTAAACTCGGGCCGGCGCACCGTACGTTTTGCCAAGCGCAATCCTTCGAAGGCTTGCGCCGACGTGACTTCGTGCACGTAGTGCCGGTTAATGTAGAGGATGGCCGCTTGACCGGGTTCCTCGTGAACCACGTGCGCATCCCAGATCTTCTCGTAGATGTTCTTCGCCATGAGACTACCCTTACTTGCCGATGTTGTAGACGGCGTCCACGTTGCCGCTCTCGTTCACGACCACCAGTTTGCGCCCTGTGCCCATGGTGACGTCGTGCCCGTCGATGGTCAGCACGGCCTTGCTGATGGTGAACTTGACCGTGCCGAATACGCAGGTGGTCACGCCCTTCTCGTATTGAAATGCAAATGCTTCGTTGCCGCGGCCGCTTTTGCCCGCCGCCACGCCGCGTTCATCCGATTGAATCACCACGCCGGCGGCGCGCGCTTCGCCGTCGAATGTCATATCTTTCACGGCAATACGCACGTCGCCCAAGTCGCAAATTCCATATCCGTTTTCGGAATACGTGCGGCGCGATACCAACAGCTTGGCCAAGCCCGAACGCGTTTCGCCTTCCTTGGTCACAGCCGTCTTGAACGAGAGCTTGGCCAGCCCGCGATGCTCGCCGCGGATAGGCGTTGGCGGTTCGGCGGGCGCTGCCTCCGTTTCGGCCTTGGCCACATCCACCGATTCCGCTTCCTTCACGCCTCCTTCGGCCGATGCGGTCGTCTGTTCCGACGCAGCCTGGGCGTCATCCGCCTTGGCTTCTTCGGCTTCTTCTTTACCGCCGCCGACGAGTCCAAACGTGGCTTTGCTTAGGAAGCTGCGCTTTTCCTTCTCGGGCTTCTGTTCTTCCGAGGCCTTCTCTTCGGCCTTGGCGGCTTTGCGCTCCTGCTTGGCCTGCTCTTCCGCGGCCTCTTCATCGCGCTCCGCCTGCTTGCGCGCTTCTTTGCGGGCTTTCTTCTCGTCTTTCTTCGAGACCTTATCCGCCGGCTCCGGCGCGGTCGCTACTTCCGTTTCTTCGGCGGCCTTGTCGCCTCCGCCAACGAGGCCGAATGTGGCCTTGTTCCAGAAGCCGCGCTCTTCCTTCTCGGGCTCCTGCTCTTGCGAAGCCTTTCCCTCGGCCTTGGCGGCTTTGCGTTCCTGCTTGGCCTGTTCTTCCGCGGCTTCCTCATCGCGCTCCGCTTGCTTGCGCGCTTCTTTGCGAGCCCTCTTCTCGGCTTCCTTTTCCTGCTCGGCGGCTTTCTTTTCTTGCTTGCGCGCCTGCTTCGCCTCTTTCTTCGACCCTTTTTCCGCAGGCTCCGGCGCGGTTGCTACTTCTTCGGCTTCGTCGGTCTTATCACCGCCGCCAACCATGCCGAACGTGGCCTTGTTCCAGAAACCGCGCTTCTGCTTCGGCTCCGAAGGTTCGACAGCTTCCTTCGAATCGCCTTCGCTCTTCGCCTGTTTCTGCGCTTTCTTCTCGGCTTTCTCCTGCTGCTCAGCTTCTTTTCGGGCGCGCTTGCGCTCTTGCTTCTCGGCTTCTTCCTGTTCCTCGCGCTCCCGCTTGGCTTGCTTCTTCGCCTGCTTCTCTTCCTTGGCGCTACGAATGTCTTCCTTGTCGCCAACCAAGCCGAAGGTGGCCGTGTTCGCGACCTTCTTCGTGGTTATGCAACCAATCCCAGGAATCGCCACTGCTGCCGCAAGCAGAATGGCCATCGCTACGTTCGCAATCCGCTTCAGTCCCATACCGCGTATTCCTTACCCTTCCAAACGCCCTAAGTAACAGGCAAACCGCCTGCCGTTTACCCGCCTACGCGCCGATTACGCGTTATACTTTCGCAACAAGTCGTCCAGTGCTTCGCGCAACAGTACGGCTTCGTTAAGCCCTTCGCGCTTGGCCAGCCGCGACAACCCCGCCAACTGGCCTTGCGTGTAGTAGCTCGTCTTCGTCACCATGCGCTCTTCGCGCGACAAACAGACGCGATTGCGCCCGCCAGTCTTTGCACGGTATAGCGCCTCGCTCGCCTTCCGGAACACGTCCCCGGCTTTGCCCCCGTCGTCGGGATACACCGCGACGCCCGCGCTCACCGTGACCGACCATGCTACTTTGTTATCGCCAGCCAAGGCAATCGGCTCGTTCTCGAATCCCGCGCGTACGCGTTCTGCCAGCAAGAATGCCGCCTCTTTCTCCACCCCCAAGAGCAACGCAACGTACGCGTCGCCACCGCAACGCACAACCTTCGCATCGGTCCCTAACGCCGCGCCCAGTCGCTCGCCAAGCGCTGCAATCAAGGTATCGCCCGCCTCGCGCCCGTGGTCCCGGTTCACACGACCGCACCAGTCCACGTCGAATAGCGCCAAAGCAATCATGCCACCCTCGGACGGAGCCGCAGCGGCGACCTCATCGAAGGCGAGAAGAAATGCCTCGTATCGTGACCCTGGCTCCACGGGACCTCACCTGATTGTCCGTGCGTTCTTGGAGGCAACCTCGCCCATGAGCGGGAGCGCCTCTCGCATTGGTATGGCAATTGTACAACCCATGACGTACATATGTCAATATATGTATGCGCATTTTCAAGACAACGCCTTCGCGCATTCGGGATGTGAGAGAACGAGGAGCGGATGCGTGCTAAGTTGCTTCTAATCTTCGGCTTGCACTACGCCGAGAGGCGGCCGCACGCCAAGCAGCAAGACGGAAAAGGCGTGGAACAGAGATACGATCCACGCTGCGGTCAGCACGGGGACACCGTACCGCTCGATGATCCAGCGGGCGTCCGGCAGCGAGATGGCTACGCAAATGGCGACACCCGCGACGGTGTAGGCAACCGACAGGAGCAGGGTCGGAATACGGCGGAAGTAAGCGACATAGCCAACGCTGAGCATCAGGCACACGCCCGCGATGGAGGCCCACTTCACGCGGGTCCAATACCAGAGATCGTTGAAGTCGTCGATGGAAATATCGGCGACCGACTTGGCCTTTGTGAACGCGAGCAAGTGGCCATTTTCAATGTAGTCCCCGACGAACATGCCAGCGGAAAGCAGTAGCCCCAGCACCAGAAAGGTCGTGAGTCTCAGCAGGTCGTTGAAGCGATAGGTATTCAGATGACGGACAAAGACAATGAGGGCTGCGTTGAACAGGCTGTAACACGCCAGAAAAACAAAATCGAGCCGGTTGATTTGGTCAAGGGTGGCGCGGAGGGCCAAACCCTCGCTGTTCGGTACGCCCAGCACGTCGAACACTTCGGCAGGGTTATCTACGAGTTCAAACCACAGAATGGCGTTCGTGAACCCTGCGGCGTTTACTTTTTGATAGGGCTCCGGTTGGCCAAGACTCAGGACCAAGCTTGCGGAAATGAGTGTCGCCAATCCGGTGATCACCGCTCCCGCCGCCGCGATTCGAACTCCGCGCTTCATTTGCCCTGCCCCCTCCTGTACCGTCGCTGCCCGAGAGAGTATACCTCATCGACGAAGCAGCGGTGGAATAGGGACGGCTACGGAGCAAAGGCAAGGCTCATCCAGGCGATGCTTTCCCGGTGATGCTGAAAGGCAATTGCGTCGCTCCACGTATGCCAGATGCGGCGGTCGCCGGCCTTGAGAAAGTCGCGGCTTTCGACAAAGGACTCGTCGGCAAGCCCCACGATGTCCGTCGAAATTAGGCGCAACGTCTCGTCCGCCAGTGCAACGAGCTCGGGGTGGGTGCCCGCGGCGCGGTGTTGGCCGACGAGTTGACTTAACAGCACAGCCGCGGCGACGTCTTCGAGCCCGTCGCGCACGGCTTCCCACCGCACGCTGGGCACGGGCGCATCGCCCGGATAGACCAGAGCATACTCGTCGTTCTTGTCGGCATTGGCGAACCAATGGTCCTGTTGCGTGGTGCTGAAGGTCCAATGCCCAATGCCGGTGAGTCCAAAGTAGAACCCGCGCCACGCGTTTGCGCGATTATAGCGCAGGGGCGAGAGCGATTTTACCTGCGACACGCATTCATAGGACCACACGGGCTTGCCGCTATTCATGATATCGTGGATGCGCGGATCGTCGACGAGCAATCCCGTCACGAGGCGCATGTTTGGACACCACACGTCCACGTATGGCGCGATGCGCTGGTAGTCGCGCCACGACAGGCCCGGCACGGGGTCGGTGTAGATCCGCATTTGCGGGTCGGCCTCGCGGAAGAGCGTGGCAGCGGCTAGAAACACCAGGATGCGCGGACCGTAATCGAGGCCGGGTTCGTCGACGGGATAGAGCGCATAGTCCTTGTAGTCGATCCCCGCTTCCTTCAGGTGATCGCGAAACGCGCGCAGATAGTCGACCTGAACCGTGTGGCGGGCTGCATCGTCGACGGTGTCCTTGAATTCGATAGCCGGCTCCGCGACGTGAAACAGCAATTGCCCACGTCCCTTGACGCGCGCGAGCTCGGCGTCGAACTCGGTCCAATCGAAGGAAAGCTTGCCGCCTTCAAAGATAGCCTTGGCCGCCACATTGCGCGGAAACACGTTTACGCCGTGCTGGGCCATGCCATCGAGGACGGATTCGGTGTTGTTCGGAAACCACGTGTTGGGGACGTAGTCCCAGGTGCAGAGCGTGAGAGGGAAGGGGCGTGTCATTTTCAAATTCACGACGTGAATCGTAAGCGGCAGACTTACCTCCGGTGCTTCGCCGTGCAAGGGACGCACCCTGACCTTGGCTGAGTACTTGCCAGGCTCCGCGTGGGTGGCGTCGACGCTCAACCATAGCTTGGCCGCGCGTTTCGCGGGGATGTCGAGCAGGCCGTCATCGCCGAGGGCAGGCAACGCATCGGCGGCGGTTTCGCCGTTCACCGTGCCCACGCTGACTACGTTTCGCAACGTGATTGCTCCGGCAAATGCCGCGCCATCGTCGCGCTTCAATGCGTCAATTTCCACGCGTGCGCGAACCGGCGCATCGAGCGTTGACGCGACGATGAGGGCGCCTTCGTCGATTTCGCCTACGTAGACAGGATATACATTGATCGTGACGTCCGCGATCTTCGGATCGTCGCTCTTCAAGCGCATCCATTGCATTTCCGCGGGTGAAGGACGCAGAACCGTCTCCTCAAAGGTTGCGTACGGAAGCGTCGGCCATGCGGAAAGAGGCGCGGGGCTTGTCCAGTCGGAATGGCGACGGGTAAGCGGTTCTTCGATTGGGCCGTAGAGGAGATCGGCGGGACGTTCGACCTTGAACGCGCGCACCCGTATCTTCTCTTTGTTCGAAGCGATACCCGGAATTTCCAGCGAGAAACTCGTCCGCGAAGAGACTGCACCTGCCACAATGCGTGGTTCATCCGGACCAACGGCTACTTCGACATTCGCGCAAACGCATGCGCCGCGCGCGTTGAGAAAAAGGACGGGAGGAAATGCGCCTTCGACCTCAGGCTCCGGAAATTGAATCCAGGTCACCTCTTCCGAATTCAACAGGTCCGTTTGGTCACGTCCTGCGAACCGTTCCGACACGTTCTGTGGCGAATACCCGGAGTGCGGCGGACCCGGCGCATACCGTTGCGCCAATAACGTGCCCGTCACGAAGACGACGTCATGCGTGTTAGGCTGTGCGCCGTTCACGAGCACAGGAAAAGCGTTGATCAAACCACCAAGATTGATCTGGTCGACGCAATGCCCGTTCTGTCCGATGACATAGGCCTGGTTGTTGTACGTCGCGACGACGATTTCCGCCGGGGACACACCGTCAACATCCAGCACGACCGGGCGCGCACGGTTCTTCGCCCGGAACAGGTGCGTCCACAGGTGCTTTCCCGTGGAGTCGAAAGCGTAAAGGTTTCCCCACAGCCCAGTGCACACCACAAGCGGCTCCTCGGGATCGCGCGGAACGACCGTGATCGAACAATCGATCTCGTCGCCGATTTCCACCGACCACGCAATCGCGCCTGCTTCGTCCAACGCGTGCAGCTTGCCCGCGCC
>JBHEKO010000571.1:0-15499 GCA_041859475.1 Candidatus Hydrogenedentales bacterium | reverse complement strand
CAATATACTGGGCGTCGGCTTTCCCACGTCCAGATGAACTCCCGGTAAGGGAAAACGCTTCATCGTTGTCCCTTCACCAATCCAGACCCGCGTCTGGTCTTCGCCCGCGCACGCGAGCGTCAACGAGAATCCAAATCCCTTGTCGGTGGTCTTGAGTTCGTAGCGACCGTCAGTGCGTGGTTCCAGGTACTGCAGAGGCACACCCGAGTCTATGGTGATTGTTTTTCGATTGCCGACTCCGTTTTCCGAAGCCAGCCGCGTAATTCCCGGTGACGATGCCGATTTCTCTCCATCCCAGAACAACACATCGCCCTGGTCATTCAACGGCAATCCCGACTCCGCCGTCCAGCCGCCTTCCTGCAACTGCACGAGGCCGCATAGCCCTCCCCGTGAACCCGGGGTAGCAACTGGGAACTTCGTAATGGGGTTCGATACTTGAAACACACGCACGTCATAGGTGACCGGACTGTCCTCGGCGAGTGCGACACATGCTGCGATTACCGCGAGCGCAAGCGCCGGCAATTTCCACCGTATGCTTTCTCGGTTCATACTATCCTTCCCCGTCTTCCGACTCTGTGACGCGGACGAATATGAGTAACGCTTCATCTTTGGCCGTGTGCGCAAAGCAGCCCCATTCGCCCAGCTTCACGATCACATCCGCATCGAAATTCCGCGCTTCAATTACGGGTATTCCAATATCGAGATGCACGTTGGGAATCGGGATGCGCTCTTTCACGCGATGCGACTTGAATCCCCACTTGAGCTTGACCTGTGAATCATCGGCAGACGTGACGGTGCAGGCGAAAGCGTATCCTGTGAACACTTGCTGCGTCTTCAGATCAAATAGCCCGTCAGGCGCGCGTTCGAAATGCTGGATACTCTCCTCGCCCACCCGCACCTCGGCCGTCTGTGCGGGAAGCGTCAGAATCTTCGGACTCGTGAGGCAAGGGACTATCGCGGGATCGGGATTGGCCTCACCGTTCCAGGTCAGCGAGTCCTTCTTCATGACGACACGAACGCTTCCAACAGTGAATTCTGCATTTCCAAAGAAGGTCATCCCCGGAGCGCGGTCTTTGTTTAAATTGATTGCATCCGCTTTCAGATCGGTGACTGCCAACGCCGGAGCGCCGTTCGGCAAAAGCAACAATTTCGGGTCCGGCCTATAAATCTTTGCCTCGATGCAGTACTGTGTCTTCCCCTCCACGGAGTCCGCCGCGCCCAGCGCACCCACGCACACACAGCCGAATACCAAAGAAACGTTCAGAGTCATTCGAAATCCTCGGAATCGACCCAGCATTTTGTTAGTCCTCTTCAGTGGGAAGCTTCAAAGACATCAAACTCCAATCCACCCATCTCCGTACTTAGATCCCAAACCCACCCTCATCGCTTCCTCACGCCGGCCCCATCCCATTCGAGACTTCCGCCGACGCCGGTTCCACACGTACGCGCCACTGGCTCGGGTCCGTGGGCAATACGCGTTCTTTGGATGGCACGTCCATCACATCGCGTAAGGCATCCCCCGCGGGAATGAAGTACACCGTCCGCACGACTTCCTTGGTGACCGCCGTGTGCGGCGCGGCAAAGCCTGCGTACAAGGCCCCGCCGAGCACCAGCGACACCGCGCATGCCAGCGCGCATTGCCACAACGCAACAGGCGCCGTAAACCACCAGCGGCGTTGCATCGATGCATCCAGGAGCATCCTCTCCACCGCGCGATCCAACTCGGGCGATGGCTCTACCAACGCCGCCTTCTTCAGCTTACGTTCGAGTTCCTCCATCAGAGGTCCTCCTTCACTAACGAGCGCATCTTTTCCAGGCCGCGCCGGTACCACGACGCGACCGTATTCTGGGACGTTCCACACACCGCCGCGATTTCCGCGAAGGTCAGTCCCGAATACGTCTTCATCACGATGCACTCGCGTTCCGATTCACTGAGCTGTTGCATGAGGCCTTCAATTTCCTGTGTCAGCGCCGGGTCGTGCCCGTTGTTGCGCCGCGCGTCCATGCGAAAGATCGAGACTGCGTCTTCGTGCCGCACGCGCTGGCGGTGTTGGTCGATCAACGCGTTGCGTATCGACCGGAAGAGGTAGGGCCGCAGGTCGGCGGGCAATCGCGATCGGTCGAGCACTCCGCGAAACACCGACTGCACTGCGTCTTCCGCCGCCTCGCGGGAACGTCCCAGCGCCAAGGCGTAGGTAAACAGTTCTCCTCGGTGTGTTTCGTAGAACATTCGGACTATCTCGACTTCGTGAGGCCGCATCCCGCTTTGCGCATTCCCCCTTCCGAATTTGGTCTTCGCACTATACCACGGTGGAGAAGGCAGGATTTGTGCAGGGGAGTTCGCGGCGGCGGACACTGGCAGGACTCGGCGCCAATCGGGCCTGCAATTCGAGGCCCTACAAATGCGCCAAGGCGGACGACCCTGGGGTCATCCGCCTTGACATAAAGAAACACTCGTGACTGAGTGGTCAGCCCTGGAGATTCATCACCTTCGCGCCAAGCTGGTTGATCTGGCCCACGCGCTCCGGCTTCTCGCGGGCGGCCATTTCGAAGGCTTCGCGCCACGTGTCGCGCATGACGGTGAGGTGATCGATGGCCTCGCCGATGGGGGCAGGGTCTTTCTTCACGTTGCCTTTGATTAGCAGGTGCTGGAAATACTCGTAGATTCGGTCGAGGTTACGCGCCACTTCGCCGGCCTTCATGTCGAGCGCATTTCGCAGCTCGGTCACAATGTCCTGCGCGCGAATAAGGTTGCTATGAACGCCCTGGGTATTGCCGCGCTGCAGTTGGCGCCTTGCCTCTTCGGCCCGTTGAATCGCCCCATTGAACAGCATGACAATTAGCTTTCCTTGGGACGTGGTCTCGATGTCGACCTTTCTGTAGGCGCCGAGTTGGGGAGTCGAACTTTGCATGCAATTTCTCCTTGGCCGACGAGACGGATTTCCAGTTACTAGAACAGACTGCTCAGCGCGCTGTTTTGGCTTTGATACGTGGCGGACAATTGCTCAAGCCGGGAAAACTGCTTCTTCAGCCGTATCTCATACTGAGAAACGCGGTCTTCCATCCGGTCGATACGGTCGTTGAGCGCTTCCACCTGTTGGTCGATGATGCCGTTCGAGCGAGATCGTTCGTTCAGGAAACCGGACGTCCCCGTGGCTTCGTCCAAGTAGGTGAACATCTGGTCCATGATGCCGGTCTTGCCCGAATTCGAGAAGACGTTGCCGACGCTCACGCGCCCGTCGCGCAACGCTTCCATGAACTTGTCTGCATCCAATTGAAGCTGAGGCACCGCGGACGAATCGAATCCGTCGCCCGTGCTGATGCCGATATCGAGCAGGTTCGAGTACTTCCCGCTCAACCCGCCCACCGAGTTGAAGACCGTGGCCTGAAGAAAACTTTGAATGCTCTGGATCGTGCTGTCGCCCGAGAGCGTTCCTTCGCTTCCGACCAGCCCGCGGATTTCGGCGATGGTCGCGTTGAAATCATCGAGAAACTTCTGCACGCTTTCCGTAACCGCGTCGGTATCCAGGGACACTTTGACGGTCGATGTTCCGACGCTCTGCAAATTTATCGTCACACCGCCGATCGCATCCGCGATTTCGTTGCTGTTACGCGTCTGCACGGCGCCGCCGTTGATCGTGAATTGAGCGTCTTGTCCGGCCGTTTGGGTGGCGGTCGTCAGGTTGGTCACTTCCAGGAAATTGCTGGTCCCCGACTGGAAGTTGATTGTGCGGCTGCCAAGCGTGTTTGAGACGACTTGAATGCCGTCGGTCGTGCCGTCGTAGCTGGCGGTCACTCCAGCTCCGCTGTCGTTGATTCGTTGAATGACATCGCTAAGCGAATCGACGCTCGCATCCAAGGTAATCGATACGCCATTGACGCGAAATGTACCGGAGGTCACCGCGCCGCCCGCGAAGTTGACGGTATTGAGCAGGGCCGAGGGAGCTACCGCGCCAAGATTGCGCGTTCCTATCGTCTCCGTGGAGCCGCTTCCGTTCGTGTACTGCGTGGAGGTGCTGACACCGATGGTATTCAGGAAATTGGTTACGTCGTCGTCTTCTTCGCCGCTGTACGTGAAGTTGATTATGCTGGTGTTGCCCGCGGCGGTATTGGCTATCGTGACCTTGTCGGTCGTCGGGTTGTAGGTGGCTGTCACTCCGGCGCTACTCGAATTGATTGCCGAGAGCACGTCATCCAAGGAGTCGGTCGCCGGGTCAACGTCGAAGATGACGCCGTTGATACTGAATTTGCCTTCCGTCACGTCCTCGGCCAAGCCGCTGGAGTTCAGGGGTGTGGACGTATTGATCGGGCTTCCCAAGCGGCTGCTGCTTTGCGCCGATGTCGCACTGGCAAGTTGCGTCACATCAATTATGTAAGCACCCGACACGGGGCTCTGCCCCGAAATCGACGCTGTGAGTACTTCGGACTTGCTGGTGGTCGCGGCGTACTGCGAAAACTTGTTTGTGAGTTGGAAGTCCCGAACCGTGTTTCGCAGCGTCGTCAGCGTGGTCCGTAATGTCCGGATAGACTCCTGCTTTTCCGAGAACAGGCTGATCTGATTCTGCAGGCGCGTAATCGGCTGCCGCTCAAGTGATACGAGTTGCGAGATAAGCGTGGCGGAGTCTAGACCACTTACCAAACCACCAACGCTGAAAGCACCGCTCATTTGCTTGACTCCTTACGCCCCCAAACAAACTCTCTCAAGCCACACCCCTCCGCAGCGGGATACAGCTTCACTCAGTTTATCGGCAACGACCGGGAAGGACTTAAGCCTTCTTTTTCTGCGAAGCCCAATTTCCCTTTGAAGAAATCCCGCAATTCGATTAAATCATTGAAAATTATACGACTACTGTCACAAAAGTGGGAAAACCGAGCTTTAGCGGCTCCTGAACTCGCCTTCAAACCAAGTCGCATTGACCAACACATCCATTATATACTACGCACGCTGGCACCTGATTGCCTATTTCCGTCAAAAGGGGTTTGTTGACCTTCCAACGCTAAGCCAAGAGGCCGCAGCCCTGCCCGCAATCGGATTCTGCTCACGGGATGGGCGTTTCGAAAAGACCATACTGAGAGTGCCGGGTCCCAGTGGACCGGTCGAGCATTGAGGAATACATTCGTGACATTACTCGTCGAGCCTCGGACATTGAAGGGGTTTCAGGACCTGCTCCCGGAGGAGTGCATCCCGCGCAAGGCCGTCATTGCGAAAATCGAGGCCATTTTCCAGAAGTACGGTTTTGTGCCTATCGACACCCCGGCATTGGAGCACCTCGACGTGCTTCTCGGAACGGGAGGCGAGGAAACCAACAAGGAACTCTTTCGTCTCGAAACGCCTGAAGCGGAACCCGTGGCGCTTCGGTTCGACCTGACGGTCCCCTTTGCGCGAGTCTTGGCCCAGTACCCCGACCGCATCAAGACGCCTTTTCGCCGATACGCCATGGGCCCTGTGTGGCGCGCCGACAAGCCGGGACCCGGACGGTTCCGCCAGTTCACGCAGTTGGACATAGACGCGGCGGGCTCCGAATCCGTCGCCGTGGACGCCGAAATCATCGCGGTCATGTGCGAAGTCATGGAGGCGCTTGGCGCGCCGGACTTCTGCGCCGTGGTCAACAATCGCAAAATCATCGACGCCTTGTTGATTGGCTGCGGCATTGCGGACGCGGACCGGCAGAAGCACGTCCTGCGCGTTATCGACAAATTGGCCAAGGCCGGCATGGACAACGTACGGCTGGAATTGGGGCCGGGCCGTATCGACGATTCCGGCGACCCTATCCCCGGCGTGGGCCTTGACGCGCAGACCATAGACCGCGTTGTCCTTTTCGTAGGTCTTGGCGGAGGATCGCGCCACGAGGTCGTCGAGCGCCTCGCCGCGACCTTGCCCCAAGACGAGATCTCCGCTGCCGCCGTGGCGGACATGCGCGCGCTAGCGGATGCCTTGGCGGCACTGGGCGTGCCGGAACAAGCGGCCCGCTTCGAGCCCAGCTTGGCCCGCGGCCTCGACTACTACACGGGCCCCGTTTTCGAGATGACGATTCCCAGCGCCCCGCAGTTTGGTTCCGTCATGGGAGGCGGCCGCTACGACGGATTGGTGTCGCGCTTCATGGATCGCCCCGTTCCGAGTACGGGAATGGCCGTTGGGCTCGACCGTTTGCTCGCCGCGCTGACCCACTTGGGAGCCGTCGCGCCTGAGCGCAGCACCGTTCAGGTGCTTGTCGTGTCGCTGGGGGGCGTTGCCGAGTCCGAAACGCTGAAATTGGCGGCGGAACTGCGCGCCTCCGGCCTGCGGACCGAGGCATACTTCGGGCCCAAGAAGGGCATGAAGCATCAGTTGTCGCACGCCGACCATTATGGAATTCCGGTTGCGGTGATTGTTGGGGGCGATGAATTGGCGCAGGGGGTCGTCTCCGTGAAGGACCTGTTTGCGGGCAAGCAACAGCGCGAAGGCATTGAAGACCGCGAGGCGTACCGGCAGGCCGGACGCAGCGGCCAGGTCACTGTCTCGCGGACCTGCATGGTGAAGACCGTTCGGGAATTGCTCGCTTCGCACACGTCCTGAGTTCCGCGACAATTTGTACGTCGCGTCTGTTCCGGTATCCGTGCTACACTCCCCGGTTAAGTCGGAGGAAATACGTTAAATGCTTGCATTGAGGTCCCTGGTGCATGAAGCGCTACTCGAGGATATCGGTCAAGGCGACATCACCACAAACTTGACCGTTCCGGAAGACGCGCGCTGTCGCGCGCATCTGCTTGCGAAACAGGATGGTGTGCTGAGCGGCATGGGAGTGTTTCGCGCCGTCTTCGAAGGCGTGGACGCGGACATGACCAATTGGAAGACGCTGTCCGACGGCACGAAGTTCTCGAAAGGGACGGAGATTGCCTCGTTCGAGGCCACGACCCGTGCCGTCCTCACCGGCGAGCGGGTGGCGCTCAATTTCGTGCAACGGCTATGCGGTATCGCCACGCTAACCTCGAAATATGTCGATACGCTCGCGGGGCTCAGCACCCGCATTTGCGATACGCGCAAGACGACGCCCTTCCTGCGCCACCTCGAGAAGAAGGCCGTGCAGCATGGAGGAGGCTTCAATCATCGCTTCGCGTTGTTCGACGGCGTGTTGATCAAAGAGAATCATATTATCGCCGCCGGAGGAGTGCGCAATGCGGTCGAGAAGGCCGCAAACGGCACCCATCACCTCATGAAGGTCGGCGTGGAAGTGACGACCCTCGACGAGCTTCGCGACGCGATAGCCGCGGGCGCTGGGGCCATTCTGTTGGACAACATGAACCTGGAAGAGATCCGGGCATCCGTGGAAATTGCCAAGGGCACCCATGTCGTGCTGGAGGCCAGCGGCAATATGTCGCTGGAGCGCGTGCGCACCATCGCGGAAACCGGCGTGCATATCATATCCATCGGCGCGCTCACGCATTCGGCTCCGGCTATCGATCTGTCGCTTGAAATCGAGAATGTCTAGGGGATTCGAACAGGCTTCCCTCCTGGCCACCCCTCTCCTCACCATGTTTGTCGGTTCCCGCGTGGTGATGTACGAGGAAGTGGAATCGACCAACGACCGGGCGATTCACCTGGGAGGGGATGGCACGGTCATCATCGCCGACCGCCAGACCGCGGGACGGGGACGTCACGGCCGCACCTGGGACAGCAAACCGGGCCTCGGCTTGTGGTTCAGCATCGCCTTCGAAAGCCCGGTGGACGGGCTGGCCTTTGCGGCGCCCCTGGCCGTGCGGGACGCGGTGAAACCCCATTGCGAATGCACGGTCAAATGGCCGAACGATGTCCTGATCGGCGGACGCAAGTTTTGTGGCATTCTCGTGGAAAGCCGGAACGCACGCACAGCGCTGGGCATCGGCATCAACGTCCGGCACTCGCCCGAGGATTTCCCTCCCGAGCTTCGGGAGAAGGCGACCTCCGTCGAGGCGGTCGCGGGGCACGAAGTCGACCGGGGGATTCTCCTCCGCGACGTTTTGACGGAACTCGACCATCGGATTATGGTATTAAGGCAAGGCGGAATCGAGGCGGTCCGGCGCGAATGGGTAGACTCCTGCGCGATAGTGGGCCGCCGGGTGCGGTGCGGCGCAAAGGTGGGTGTTGTGAAAGACGTTTCCCTCGAGGGTGGGCTCGTGCTGGAGACCGAGTCCGGCGTACAACATTTGCTCCTCGGCGAGGTCGTTGAATTGGACGGAGCGTAAGAACATGTTGCTTGTGATGGACGTCGGCAATTCCCATACGGTCCTGGGCCTCTTTGAAGGCTCGGAATTGCGCGCTCATTGGCGTGTCGTCACGACGACCCACCGCACCACCGACGAATTGCGCATTCTCTTCAGCATGCTGTTCCAGCAAGAGAGCATCGACCCGCGCTCCGTGCGCGGCTGCTGCATTTCGAGCGTCGTGCCCCAACTGAACCATTCTCTCGAAAAGGCCGCCCGCGAAGGATTCAAGACGACTCCGCTTTTTGTGGGTCCCGGCATTCGCACCGGCATCGTCATCAAGGTCGACAATCCCAAAGAAGTCGGAGCCGACCGCATCGTCAACGCCATTGCCGCGGTCGACGAGCACGACGGCCCCCTGATTATCGTAGACTTCGGCACGGCCACGACGTTCGACGTCATCACCGAGGCCGCGGAATTCCGAGGCGGCGTCATCGTCCCCGGTATCCAGATTTCGTCCGATGCGCTCTTCGAGAAATGCGCCATGCTTCCCCAAGTCGAGATCGCGCGACCCGCGACCGTGATCGGACGCGACACCGTTTCGTGCATCCGATCCGGCCTCACCTTTGGATATACCGATATGGTCGATGGACTCCTCGGGCGGATCGCCGAGGAAATGGGCGGCGCTCCCAAGGTCATCGCCACGGGCGGATTCGCGGGATTCATCTCGCAGATTAGCAAACGTATCAATCATGTGGACCCATTGCTTACACTGAAGGGGCTTCGGCTCATTTACAACAAGAATGAGAGGATTCCTGCGTGAAGCGAAGTTTAGCCGTAGTGGCGGCGCTCGTCGTTTGTGCGGGCTGCACAAAGCCGCCTGCCTCGCCGCCTCCGGCAGGCACGTCCCCAACCGCGCAACCGGAGGCGCGGCCGGGCACCCAAACTCCCGTTACTCAAACTCCGGTCCCCGCGACCGGCCCGAACGGCACGGATCAGGTATCCATGACCGGCAACCTCACGTTCAAGCTCTTCGACACAACCGAGGAGGGCGTCGAGCAGCGGCCGACCTTCGAGGTTACAGCGCCCCAGGGTTCCTTGCTCGAAGGCAACGTGTGGGCGCTCAAGAACGCAACCGCCGTCGTTTTCGGAAAGGACGGGGAAGAGACGCGCTTCGAAGCGGGCAGCGCTCGCGTAGACAATGAGGACAAGACGGCCCTGCTGTCCGAAGGCGTCAAGATTCAAATGGGGACGCGCCAGATCGAGCTTCAAGACGTGGCGTGGAACAACGACAAGCGCGAGGCCCTTTCCGAGAACGAGGCCACGCTGACGGACGGTGAGACCAAGCTGAATTCCAAGGGAATGGAATTCCATGCCGATACGCAAGAGCTGATTCTTCGCAACGTCGTCGGCACGGTGAGCATGCAGGGAGGTGCATCGCAATGAGGCCTGTCATTTTCGCGCTCCCCCTTGCGTTTGCCCTGTGCCTGACGGCCCACGCGCAAGCAGGCAAGTACTCTTCCATCGAGATCTCGAAGCCCGCTCCGCTGGTTGAATTCACGGGCTCGCAGCTCAAGCGCATCTCCGGCGGCGTCGAGATCGCCCTGCATCCTCAAGATGCTTCCGCGCAGGTCATGCGCTTAGGTTCCCAGGAAATGCTCTTCGAGTGGCCCAAAGAAGGCGGCTCCAGTCCCACCGCGATTCGGATGAAGTCGAAAGTCAGCGTGGACAGTCCTCAAGGCACGATCACCGCCAGCAACGCCGACCTCGACATCCAAGGCAACCGCCTCACTTTCTCCGGCGGCGTCCGCGGATCGTCGGAACAAATTGAGAGTTTCGAGGCGGAGAGGATTGTATACAACCTGGAATCGGGTGATTCCGACATGACCAATCTCCGCGCGCGAGGCATACGGCTCGGCGAAGGATCGGGCGCTGGCTACTCTCGGATGCAGATTGAGCGCGCTGCCACGGTAAAGTTTGCCAACGGCCAAGTGAACCGCATGGGCGGCGGCGTGTCCATCGTTCTGGAGTCGAATCAGGAGGGTGTCAAGCCGTTGAAGCTCAGCGCCTCCGAAGTCGGCCTTGCGTGGGGCAACGGAAGCCAACCCACGGGAATCGAACTGCGTGGAAACGTCCGCGTCATCGGCCCCCAAGGCGACATCGCCTCCGAGAAAGCGGATTTCAGCCTTGCCAAGGAACGCATCGATTTCACCGGCAACGTCAAAGGCACGTCCGAACAGATTCAGTCGTTCACGTCGGATACGCTTTCGTACAACATCAAGACGGGCGACACCGACATGACGAATCTCCTTGCGAAAGGTCTCGCATTCTCCACGGGCGATGCGGCCGGACCAGGCAATAGCTACTCCAAAATGGACGTCGATAGAGCGCCTGAGGTATCCATGGCAGGCGGGAAACTCGCCTCCATTCGCGGCGGCGTGGACATCAAACTTCGGGGCGACAGTTCCGAGCAAGAGTCATTGTGGCTGCGCGCTCATGACTTCAACTTCCACTACGCATCCGCCGATGCGCCTTCGCCCGATCGCGTCGTGCTGGAAAAGGACGTCAAGGTCAAAGGCCCAGTAGCCGACATCGTTTCGGAATCGGCCGACTTGAATCTACCGAAGAATTCGATCACCTTCTCCGGGAACGTGTCTGGTAACACGCCCGGAATGAGTCAATTCGAGGCGCAAGAAATGGTCTACGATATTCTAACCGGCAACATAACCATGAAGCGCTTCCGCGCGGAAGAATACGAGACGCGCGCCAAAGACGAAAACGAGCGCCAGCAGTAACCTCCCAGGGAGCAACACGGTGTCCGAACCCAACGCATCTTTGATGAACGCCATTGGATTGGTCAAACAGTTCAAGCGGCGTTCCGTCGTCAACAATGTCTCTATCGAATTGAATCCTGGAGAGGTCGTCGGACTGCTGGGCCCCAATGGCGCGGGTAAGACCACGACGTTTCGCATGATCGTGGGGATGCTCCGCCCAACGCGCGGCACCATCTGGTTCTGCGGAAAAGACGTCACCAAATTCCCCATGTACAAACGCGCGCGCGCCGGCATGGCCTACCTTCCCCAAGAGCCTTCCGTATTCCGCAAATTGACCGTGCGGCAAAACCTCATGGCCGTGCTCGAATTCCAGAAGCTCAAGAGCGCCGAGCGAAAACAGCGCGCCGAAGAACTCATGACGGATCTCAGTATTCTGCATCTCGCGGACAGCCCCGCCTATACGCTTTCCGGCGGCGAACGCCGGCGCACCGAAATCTGTCGCGCCCTTGCAACGCGCCCAAAAGCCTTCTTGCTCGACGAACCCTTTGCGGGCATCGACCCCATCGCCGTGGCCGACCTGCAGGATATCGTGTCCGCGCTCAAGAATATCGGCATCGGTGTGTTAATCACCGACCACAACGTTCGAGAGACCCTCGAAATCACGGACCGCGCCTACATCATCAGCGAAGGCCAAATCTCGGTAGCAGGCACCTCCAAGGAAATCGCCAGCAACCCCATTGCCATACGCACCTACCTGGGCGACCGCTTCCGCATGGATTTCGAATAGACGCAATCGGTAGCGTCTCGCTGGTTCCCCCTACGAGGCTTTCTTGCGTAGCGGAATCAATACGCGAAGACGCGGGTCGCGCAGAAAAAGACCGCCCCAGATGATGACGCCAAGGATGACCGGCATGATGAAGGCGTCGCCGACGCGAACGTGCGTGGCGGTTGCGCCTCCGAGGTAGCCCGTCAGCAGAATTGCGCCGAGGATGGAGGTCTGCGGGATCACGTATAGGGCGGTGCATGCGAGTTCCAGAATGCCGAGGCCAATGGCGAGGTCCATGGACCATCCAAGATGGGCGAACCCCTCGGCGGCATCGGTCGGCTGCAAGAACTTCATCGTGGCGCTCATCAGGAGCATGAGAACGGGCAGGGTACTCATGACACGGCCGGTCCAGAGGACCGGTTTCGAGACGGGGGCTGTTAGGGTTTGGGTATCCATCGATTCCTCCTGTGGAGCGTTGAAAAGCCGGCTGGAAGCCGGCGGTGCAAATTCATGCCATCGTTGGCCACTGCGAGTTTCCGATGACGCCCGGCGTGGAGACCGGGCGTAACGAAAGCTCCATGCAGCGCACCAAGGTCTTGTGAGTAAACCCTAGAGCTTCGCGAGATATTCTGCGAGTTGATCGAGGGTTCCAGTGAAGCCCTTCCTCATCGAGTCGAATCCTGCTTCAAAGGTCTTGCACTCCTCTTCGCTTGCGTTGATGGGAATGCCTCGCGATTCGATGGTTGTCCTTCCGTCGTGTTCGGTAAACGTCATCGTCGACAAGACTTCGAGCGGCCACGTGACGCTCATGGGGTGGCGGGTCATGCCGCCGTCCCGGTCCGAGAACGACACAACGTAGACGAGGCGCTCCTGCGGGACGATCTCGCGATAAACGAACTTGCCCCACATTTCGAATCCATTTGCCGCCTTCAGACCGTAGTGAAAAACGCCGCCCGGTCGCAGGTCCTGCGTGCAGCCGATCCAATCGAGGCCCTTCGGCCCCCACCACTTCGCCAAGCGATCGGGCTCCGTCCACGCCTTCCACACGAGACCGCGCGGCGCTTCGTAGGTGCGGGCGAAGTGGAACTCATTGGTTGGGTATGCTTCTGGTTGGCTGTGTGTACCGACAGCTTCCGTTTCGTGTGCGCTCATTGGCTCTCTTCCTTGCAGCGATGCGGTTCGAGTCACATGTCTGTGGCGATTGTACGCAGTCGTTCGCGATCACGCTCGTATGGCGACCCAAATCTCCACTTCTCCCTTACCAGTTTTCGGATCGAAGCGCTGGTCGTACCGTTCGAAGCAGGGCGACTCGGCGGGGTGGTGTCCCGAGGCCGGCAACCATTTTGTCCAGACGTCTTGAATCGTGCCCGGCAGCGCGGATACATGGCCACGGTGCGTGAAGATCGCGTAGCGCTGCGCGGGCAGGCTCACGTGGCCGAAGTCCTCGGGAAGCCTTGAAACATCGGCGACTTCGACGCCAGTCAGGTAATCGAAACTACCAGAGGGGTCGTAATTCCAGCACACGCCGTAGGCCACGCCATCGACCTGCCCGGGAACCGTGCCGATGTGCGGCCCGAAGCGGTCCCATTGCGAGGGGATATTCACGCGGGTGGTGTGCGTATATCGCGCGTTCAAACCCGCGATAGTCAAAGGGCCTGCATGCTCGATGCGCGGTGCCTCTCCATTCGTTTTCGATGAGTCGCTCATAGCTGGAGTCTCCACGTATTTAGCCGGCGCCATACCTAACCAGTCGAAGCGAGGTATTCGTCGAGCTTCCCGTAACCTTGTTCCATCCCGCGCTGCATGCCGCACGAGGCCATCTCGTCGCGAACGTCTTGCGTGGGGTACTTCATCGTTAGCGCGAGCGTCGTGCTTCCGCCGCTCTCGCGGAATACGGTCGTGGTTAGCACTTCCCCTTTGGCCTTGGCCGCCACATCGCAGTCCGTAAAGGTCTGCGTGGAAACGAGACGTTCGGGCGCTACCACCTCGCGATAGATTCCGCGCATCTCCATGACCGCCGCGTTGGGTCCGTGCCACACGTAACGCCACGCGCCGCCAATCGCAAGTTCGATCTCGCACTCCACCAGCACCCACCCCGTGGCGGCAAGCCAATGCCTGAGTATTTCGGGTTTGGTGTGAGCATCGAATACGCGACTGCGCGGCGCATCGAACGTGCGCGCGATTGCGATTTCCGTGGACGAGGGCAACGTCAATTCGATTCTACGGGCATTCTTCACAGCCATTGGGAACGCTCCCGTGCGTGCAGCCCAGCACGATATACCTTGCAGCCTAGGACGCGAGTCGTGTCGCGCCTCAAGTTGAATTCGCGATGCGTTTCTAAGAAGCAGACGCCGGCGTCCCGGCAATCAATAGGGACCTTGCACCATCACCATCCACATGACGCCGAAGCGGTCCGTGAGCATCCCGAAACGCGGCGACCAGAAGGTCTTCATCATTTGCATCTGCACCTGGCCACCGTCGGCGAGCGCCGCGAACAACTTCTCGGCTTCGGCTTCTTCCTTAACCGTGATCGTCAGCGCGAAACCTTGGAATGCTCCCTTGCCTGTGCATCGGCCGTCGGAGGCCATCACAACGGTATCGCCGGCGCGAAAGCTCGCGTGCATCACTTTCTCGTCGGTGGCAGGCGAGCGCATGTCGGGCTCCGGACTCTCTTTGTAGCGCATGAGAGTGAGGACTTCGGCGCCGATGGCCTTCTTGTAGAACTCAAGCGCTTCGTCGCATCGGCCTTCAAAGAACAAGTACGGTTGCACGTTCATTGCTATCTCCTTCATTCAGGTTGATTCGGGTATCCATGGAAGGGCGCGGACATCACGCAGCCCGCTTCGCCAGGTGCGCTTCAAGACGGCCGAGGGTTTGCTTTCCACCCTCGATAGCCCCGAAGTTCACAACTCTCTCGCGCTCTTCGGCGGACGCCAAGAGCAGGCGCAGGGTGACTCTCGTCTTACCCTTTTCCTCCTCGAACGTGACCGTCACATGGAATGGCTCCGATGCCCCTTCCCCGTCGTCGCTGTGGGTATAAACAAGACGCTTGGGTTTCACGACTTCGGAATAGACAATCTTGTTCGGATAGTCGACACCGTCGGGGCCGTGCATCATAAAGCGCCACGTACCGCCTGGCCGCACGTCCATCTCGTGAATCGTGTTCGTAAAGCCATTGGGGCCCCACCAGAGTGCGATCTGGTCCGGGTCGGTCCACGCGCTGAAAACCAACGCGCGAGGCGCGTCAATTTCGCGCGTCAGCACGATTTCTCTGTCCGTCTGGTTCATCGCTGAAATCCTCGTTGTTTCAGGTGTCTTCGCTTCCCGATTACGATTTTGCTTCCACGACCGTCTTCATTTGCGACAGGCCATTCTCGAAATCCCCCCCGACTATCTTGTCCATAGGCATGAACATCTGGAATGCCTTTGCCATGAAGTTGTTCTTGCCGTACATCTCCCACGTTACGGACGTTCCTTCACCGTCGGGTTTGAATCTGAATTCGGTCGTGTTCGTCGCCGCGAAGGGTTTCAGGAATTCGAGCTTGATCTTGACGAATTCGCCGGGCTTACTCTCGAGTATCGTCATGCGTCCTTCGCCCACGTCTTTGTTTCCGGCCCACGTATAGACTGCCCCGAGCCCCGACGCCGCGCCCTCGTAGGTCGACTTCATTGCGGGGTCGCGTTTCGCCCACGGCGACCACGCCTCCCACTTGTGAAAGTCATTCACCTGCGCGAACACGACGGAGGGCGCCGCGGACATGACGGACAAGCGCGAAACGCGGAAGTCAGCGGGCCGCGT
>JBHEKO010000435.1:0-2950 GCA_041859475.1 Candidatus Hydrogenedentales bacterium | reverse complement strand
ATGTCCGCCAAGACCCGGGCCAGGGTAGAACGGCATGAACCCAAAAGGCTTGGTCGACGCCGCGCCAATGACTTCCCAGAGGTCGATGCCCATCCGGTCGCAAACCATCTTGAGTTCGTTGGCCAAGGCTATGTTGACGCTGCGGAAGATGTTTTCCAGGAGCTTGCACATTTCGGCGACTTCCGGACGGCTCACCTGAACGATACGTTCAAAGATCTTCTCGTAGTACTGCGTGGCCATGGCCGTGCAAGAGGCCGTCACGCCGCCTACCACTTTGGGGATGGTGCGGATCGTGAAATTCTTGTTGCCTGGGTCTTCGCGTTCCGGCGAGAACGCCAAGAAGAAGTCCTTGCCGACCTTCAGCCCGTTTCGTTCCAGCATCGGAAGCATAAGTTCAGTGGTCGTGCCGGGGTACGTCGTGCTCTCCAGGACTACCAATTGCCCAGGCCGAAGGTGTTTGGCCACCTGTTCCGTGGTGTCGACGACATACTTCATGTCAGGCTCATGGTTCTTATTCAGCGGCGTCGGTACGCAAATGCTGATGCAATCGGCCTCGCCCAGCCGCGAGAAATCGACGGTCGGATCAAACTTGCCCGAATCGACCACCTTGAGTATCCAATCCGGCGCAATGTGCTTGATGTAACTCTCACCGCGCCGGAGTTTGGCGACCTTCTCTTCGTCCACGTCGAAGCCGATGACCTTGTATCCCGCTTCGCACAAGTGGCGAACAAGCGGCAAGCCCACGTACCCAAGACCAAGAATTGCAGCGACTGCGGTGCGATCCGTAAGTTTCTGTTCAAGTATGTTGAACATGTTACCCCGCAAATTGGTTAAGACCGTTCGCGTCATACAAGAATGAATGCGCGACAGTGAATCAACGAAACGACGCTCTGTCGCTCCCCTGAAATTCATTGTAACGACGGATATGAGTCGCCGCAAGTGAGGTGCATACTGTCCCCAATTTGCCCTTCGCGCACTTTATCAGAATGCCCGCATCAAGTAGAATGGCGACGAGGCTCTCGATGTGCGCAGTGGCAATAGAGAGTCTCGTTCTGCGATGGGCAGAAGAGCCAAGCTACGTTATGCGTGCGTCCCAATGAGGCAACGATGCGCCTCATGGCGATCAGGTGCTTCTTCCCCAAGGTCGTCGCAGAAACGTGGAGTCCAGGCGCCGCCAAGTATTTCGATGAGAGTGCATGGCTGCGAGCGCGAGTCAGGGGACAGCGATGCGTGAGCCAGACAAGTTTTCTCAATCGGCGCCCGTGGCGATTGTGGGCGTCTGTGCAATACTCTTTCTCTCTGGCGTGTATGGCTATTCGCTACTCTTTCCCTCAATCGAAGCCTCAAGGCCCACCCATTTCCAGAGAAATGTCGCCGAGGCCATGGCGGCGGGCAATCTCGACAAGGCCCTGAAGATCGCGCACCGCGCAACGCAGGTGTACCAATCAAGTTGGCTGTCCGGCAAGTATCAGGATCCGTTGCCGTTTGCGGTGTATGGAAGTCTCTTGCTTCAGGCCGGCAGAGAAGACGAAGCCCTTGAAGAACTCGAGAAGGCGCTTAGCATCCGCACCGAGCCCTTACCGCCGTTTGGTGACACCCGAAAGCCTTACTACTTTGCGCCGGCTCGCGTGGCGTTGGGCAAGTATCTCTTGAGTCGCGACCAACCAGTCGAGGCGACCGAGGACTTCGAGCTTGCCCGAGCCTACAGCAGGCCTCAGGACACGCCGACTGGCGAGGACAATGCGGCACTTTACCAAGCCTACGCAAAGTTGGGCCTATGGGGACGTGCCCTTGAATATGGCGAACCCTCGGACGCGGAATTGGATGGCCTCACTCCCCAGGACATCAACTGCATTGCGCGCATTTGCGAAGGCAAACAGGACTGGGGGCTTGCCGAGCGATTGGCAGAGTTCCTGATAGGCCGAGCGGACTTGGACGCGGAAGGGCACTACCTGCGTGGCCGTGTCAACTTTGCGCGTGCTCAATACCGGGAAGCGCTCGCGGACCTTGCGTCCGCCGCCGCCGATTCCCACGCATGCGCTTCGTTCTTCCTAGGTGCCGCGCTAGAGAAAGATGTCCAAGCCAACGAGGCTATCCGAGCATATTTGACCGCACCAAGCGCCGACCCATATCGATCCTTCGCATTGGCGAACGCATCGCGGTTGCTCGCGAACTCCCCGGATGACGAGCGCAATGGGACGGCCCCTAATCGTGCGGCGCTACTTGACGAACTTGACCACGCACTTGCCGAAATGCAGCTTCGTACTCGACCAACGCCTTTCGATACGTATTGCCGGTTCAGGCCAATCGCGGTCACGACACAGGAGGAAAGTGCTTCACTTGGCGGATACTTCCCCGTACTCATCCTGTGGGAAGATATGAAGGCGCCGGCTTCAGACCCAGGGCCGGTATCGTATTCGGAGCCTGGAAACGGTGACTCCACCTTGCAGCTGAGGCGCGGGAATCTGGTTCTCCAGCTTCAATGGGTGGACAATCTCGCGAATTGGGCCATAATCGACCGGCTTCCCGCTGGGCCCGGTCCGATTCCCGGTTGGATCGACACCGCGCGAGACTGGTTCAAGCTTCGACCCGACTACGCGATGGAGGTTCGGAAAGAAGAGAGCGGCAACTCATTTCTCGATATTGCCCGGTTGACCTGGTTCTACAGTGTTCTTGTCCCAACCAAGCCGGAGGCCGGTTATCTCCTGTTGGGCCGCATGGCAGGCATGCAGGGAAAGGGAAGTCTGGGATGGCAAGCGCTCGAGACGCACGAGCGTGTAGTGGCTGAGCAGCTTTTGCCCAGCGATAGCGCGCCCAACGATTGGAGATGGCAGATGGGGTATGTGAGGTCACAACTCGTCTGGGATACCATTCGTGTCCAATTCAATGTGATGCCCCATGCGGGGACAATTTCCTTCGATGACGTTATGCTCCTCGAGGTCGAAGAGCC
>JBHEKO010000434.1:0-17196 GCA_041859475.1 Candidatus Hydrogenedentales bacterium | reverse complement strand
GGACTCTCCGAACAGCGATAGAGACTGTATTGCACCGAAAAGGGGAGAAATGCAATGGCTGGATTGACGCAAGCTATGAATCAGGCCGTGAAGTCCATGGCCAACCGGGCGGGGAAATACCTGACGTTTCGCTTGGGCGAGGAGGAGTACGGCATCGAGATCCTTCACGTACAGGAAATCATGGGAATCATCCCGGTTACTCACGTTCCGCGTACGCCGGCCTTTGTGCGCGGGGTGCTCAATCTGCGTGGCAAGGTCATCCCCGTCGTTGACCTTCGTCTCAAATTCGCCATGCCCAGCAAGGAGGAGACGGAGAAGACTTGCATCATCGTGGCCCAGGTGATGGGCGCATCGGACACGGTCACCATGGGATTCATCGTGGACGAGGTGTCCGAAGTGTTGGACATTCCCGGCCAGGATATCGAGGATGCCCCGAGCTTCGGCGGAGGCTTGGACACTGCATACATTCTCGGCATGGCCAAGACGAAAGGGAGCGTGAAGATCCTTATCGATATTGACAAAGTCCTTGCAACGGAGGACATCGCAGCAATCAACGAGTCGACTTGATCCACTTCATGGGTGTCGATGTTAAACTTCCAGGAGAGAAGGACGCGCTCTCCGGCCATGAAGGAATTGTATTCCGCGTATTTTGAAGATTGACGCCGCTCGATGGAGCGTGCGAGAACGGATGGAATCGGGAGATTGCACGAGGGAGACAGACTGCAAGGAAAACGGCGGGTTCCGGGCCGGGAAGTGGGAGAATTTCAATGCCTGATGGTACTGCACGAGGCCATTCCCCGCGCGCAATCTGGGGAACGCTCTTTGCGTTTATTGCGCTCGCGCTCGTGGCCTGGGGAAGCCTCTACTATCGAATGGAAGCGGAAGATATCCGCCGGGAAAAGCGCGAGGACCTCGCCGCCATCGGCAAACTGAAGGTTGACCAGATCATGCAGTGGCGCGCGGAGCGCCTGGCCGAAGCGTGGAATCATGTCGAAAGCCCATTCTTCCGGCGAGCATTGGAGCAGTGGGTACGCAACCCTGACGCGCCCGGGGCGCGGGAGGACTGGCGGGTGCGTCTCCAAAGCGAACGAGACGCATACGGCTATTCCGATGTCTTGCTGTTTGACGTGACCGGAAGGCAGCTTCTTGCCCTCAAGGAGGAACACGCCGACCCGATTGACCCTGCCACGCAACAATCCATCGCCGCGGCTTTGGCGGGAGACAAAGCCGTGCTTTCCGATTTGTATCGATGCCCGAGCGGAGTCGATCACATCGATGCCGTTGCCCCTGTGCGAAACGCGGGAGGAACCCCGTTTGCCCTGTTGGTTCTCCGAAGCGATGCGGATACATTCCTGTACCCGCTGATCCAATCCTGGCCCGCGCCGAGCCTTAGCGCCGAGACACTTCTGGTCAAACGGGAAGGCAACGACGTGGTGTTCCTGAACACACTTCGGCACCGGGCAACTACGGCGCTTACCTTTCGCAATTCGCTGTCGAACACACAGATGCCCGCGGTGCAAGCGGTGCTCGGGAAGCAGGGGATCTTCGAAGGCATCGACTACCGGGGTGTACCCGTTCTGGCGGACATGAGGGCGGTGCCGGATTCGCCGTGGTTCATGGTGGCCAAAGTGGACACAAAAGAAATTCTGTCGGAGGCGCGGTACCGTGCCGGAGCGATCGCCGTTCTTGTGGCCGCATTGGTCCTCCTTTCGGGTGCATCGATTGCCTTCATCTATCGACAACGCCAAGCCAGGCTCTATCGCGACTTGTATCGGTTTGAGCGGGAGCGGCGCGAGGCACAGGAAAAATACCGAGCCACCCTATACAGCATCGGCGACGCCGTCATAACCACCGATGAACTGGGCCGGGTCATGCAGATGAACCCGGTGGCGGAGCGGCTGACCGGATGGCTCGAAGCCGAGGCGCAATCCAAGCCTCTCGATGAGGTCTTCCGCGTCATCAATGAGGCAACGCGCGAAACCCCCGAGAATCCGGCACAGCGCGTGTTGCGCGAAGGACAAGTCGTGGGCTTGGCCAACCACCTGCTGCTCATCGATCGAGACGGCGTCGAACGCCCCATCGCGGATAGCGGAGCCCCCATTCGCGACTGCAATGGCGTTGTCAGAGGCATCGTCTTGGTGTTCCGCGACCAATCCGAAGAACGCGCGATGGAGAAAGCACTGCAGGAAGGCGAAGCCAGCACACGCGCGAAACTGAATGCCATACTCTCGCCCGAGGGGGATTTGAGCGAACTCAACCTGGCCGACGCAATCGACGTGCCCGCAATCCAAGCCATCATGGACGATTTCTACCACATCACGGCAATCGACATAGCCGTAGCCATAGTCGACCTCGAAGGAAAGGTCCTGGTCGCGACCGGCTGGCAGGACATCTGTACGAAGTTCCATCGTGTTCATCCCGAGACCTGCAAGCATTGCACGGAAAGCGATTTGGAACTCGCGACCGATGTCTTGCCCGGCACGTTTAAGCTCTACAAGTGCAAGAACAACCTATGGGACATGACGACCCCGATCATCTTGGGCGACAAACAACTGGGCAGCCTGTTTCTCGGGCAGTTTTTCTTCGAAGGCGAGTCCCCTTCCTTGGAGGTCTTTCGCGCCCAAGCCCGCCAATACGGATTCGATGAGGACGCCTATCTGGCCGCGCTCGATCGCGTGCCGCGCTGCAGCAGGGAAACGGTAAACAAGGTGATGAGCTACTACGCGCGATTCGCCAACATGATCGCCGAACTGAGCTTCGGCAATCTGAAGCTCGCCCGTGCCATGAACGCCCGCGAGCACGCCGAAGTGGAACTGCGCGAAACCCTTCACATGTCCAACGATATCGTGCAGGCAATCCCCTCCGGTCTCTTCATCTACCAATACGAACCGGACGACAACCTGTTCCTGATCAGCGCCAATCCCGAGGCCGAACGCCTGACGGGAATTCGTGCCGAGGCGTGGAAAGGTCGCGAGTTCGAGGACATCTGGCCGGCCATGCGTCACCGGGGACTTAAGGACGCATATCTGAAGGCCTTGCGGACGGGAGAATCCTACGAAACCGAAGACCTCACCTATCGGGATGAGCTGCTATACAGCGCGTTTCGAATCCGCGCATTTGCGCTGCGCGGCGACCGGCTCGCCGTAGCTCTTGAAAACGTCACGGAAAAAAGACGCGCCGAACAAGAACTGCGGGAACTCTCCCTGAAACTGGAGACGGCCGTATCCGCCGGACATGTCGGCCTCTGGGAATGGGACATCCAGACGAACAACGTCTTCTATTCCGCCGAATGGAAGAAGCAGTTGGGCTATCAGGACCACGAAATCTCCGACAGCTTCGCGGAATGGAAGACCCGCATCCATCCCGACGATCTGGAACCAACGCTGGCCCACATTCACGACAACTTCCGGAAGCACAGCTCGTTCTACCAGTGCGAGTTTCGAATGCGTCACAAGGATGATACGTACCGCTGGATTCTCGCCCAAGTATCCATTGTCCGCGACGAAACGGGCAACCCTATTCGGTGTCACGGCTCCCATGTGGATATCACCGAGAGCAAGCTGGCAGAGGAAACGGTGCGCGAAAGCGAAGCCAATTTCCGCGCGTTCTTCGAGACGATTACGGACATGATCGCCGTCGCCACGCCGGACGGTCGCGTGATGTTCACCAACGCCCTCTTCCGGAGTAAGCTGGGGTATACCGAAGAAGAATTGGCGGGAATGTACCTTTCCGACGTTCACCCGCCTGACTTTCGCCACGAAGCCGAGGAAGTCTTCGCCTCCGTGCTCCGCGGGGAGCGTGAGGTTTGCCCGCTGCCTATGGCAACCAAGAGTGGCGCTCTCCTCCCCGTCGAAACCCGTGGTTGGTTTGGCCGATGGAACGGCGTCGATTGCATCTTCGGTGTCAGCAAGGACTTGTCCGCAGAACGGGAAGCGCAACAGCGCTTCGAACGCCTGTTTCGACAGAACCCAGCATTGCTTGCGCTTTCCTCCTTGCCGGACCGCATATTCTTCGATGTGAACGACTCCTTCCTGGATGTGCTCGGGTATCAGAGGGAAGAGGTCATCGGAAAGACGGCCCAGGAAATGAACCTATTCCCGAATCAAGCACGGCAGACGGCAGTCGCTGAACTGCTAGAGGCCACTGGGCGTATTGGCGACTGCGAGCTTGATGTGCGCTGCAAAGACGGAAGAACCATCCAGGGACTGTTCTCCGGAGATATCATCAGTATCCACGGAAAGCAGTACTTCCTGACCTTGATGGTCGATATTACCGAGCGCAAACACGCCGAGGAGGCGCTTCGCGAGAGCCAGGAACGCTTCAAGGCTATCGCCGACTACACCGTGGACCTCGAAGCATGGTTCGGCCCGGACGGAAGGCTCTTGTGGGTGAATCCAGGAGTAGAACGCATTTCAGGATTCACCGTGCCTGAAGTCCTGGCCATGGAGAGTCCAATCCACTCGCTCGTGGTAAAGGAGGATCTAGCTCGATTCGCAGCGAAATTCGAGGCCGCCCTGTACGGCGGCAGCGGCACGGATTTTGAATTCCGCGCGAAGCGCAAAGACGGTTCCGAGTGCTGGCTGAGCGCTTCGTGGCAGCCCATCTTCGACGCAAAAGGCTGCTCGCTCGGAACCAGGGTGAGTTGCCGTGACATCTCCGACCGCAAACGCGCCGAGGAGGCGCTGCAACAGAGCGAATCGGAGTTGAAGGCCATCTACGAAAATGCCCCCACAATGATGTGCCTACTGGACACCTCGTTGCGAGTCTTGTACGCAAATCGGGCATTTGTTGACTTCGTCGGCGATTCGGAGGCCCAAGTAAAGCTACAACGTGCTTGCGGTGTGATTGGATGCTTGCGCGCACTGGATGACCCCCTCGGATGCGGCCATGGACCACGATGCGCGACGTGTCCGGTACGCCTGGCGATCTTGGATGCTATCGAGACGGGCAAGAGTCATCGCGGTATCGAATACCGAACCGATATAAAGCGCGACGGGGCGCCGCGCGAGTATGTGTTTCTCGCGTCCGTCGCTTCGATTCCGTCCATACGCAAAACGAGCATCCTCCTCTGTTTGGATGACATAACGGAGCGGAAGCAGGCCGAAACCCATCGCGAGAAACTGGAAGCGCAGTTGCGCCAATCGCAGAAAATGGAGGCGGTAGGGCAACTGGCGGGTGGAGTCGCCCACGACTTCAACAACCTGCTGCAGGTCATCCTTGGAAATGTAGACCTGATGAAGGGCGATCCAAGCCCCGGCGCGTCCGGGCGAAACTCGCTCATCGAAGTGCGGAAAGCCGCGACGCGGGCCGCCGACTTGACCAGGCAGTTGCTAGCCTTCAGCAGACAGCAAGTGATGCAGCCGGTTGTCATGGACATGAACGACCTGATTGAGGGGGTCCTGAAGATGGTCCGGCGCCTTATCGGAGAACACATCAATCTGGTCTTCATGCCGGGAGCATGCATAACTACGGTTCATGCCGACAAGGGGCAAATCGAGCAGGTGCTCATGAACCTGTGCGTAAACGCACGCGATGCCATGCCCAGCGGCGGTACATTGACTATCGAAACCGAAGACGCTATCGCCGCCGATTCGGGAACCGTTGGGGACGCCTCGACGCCGGGAGGCCGCTATGTGCTCTTGAGTGTGACGGACACGGGCCATGGCATGGATGAGGCAACGCGCGCCCAGATCTTCGAGCCATTCTTCACGACCAAGGAAGTCGGCCAAGGCACTGGCCTCGGACTCGCGACGGTGTACGGAATCGTCAAGCAACACAATGGGCACATCTCTGTGCACAGCGAACTGGGGCGTGGTTCGTCCTTCCGTGTCTATCTTCCGGCCGTCGGGCGCGCGACGGAAGCACTCGATTCTCCGGCGGAATGCGAAGTCGAGGGCGGCACGGAGACTATCCTCGTGGCCGAAGACGAAGAAAACGTGCGAAGGCTGGTCCGTCGAATGCTCCGGTCGGCGGGGTACACGGTGCTGCTGGCGAGCGACGGCGAAGATGCCGTGCGAGTCTTCGACGAGAATGCAGGATCGATCGACTTGGTATTGATGGATGTAATCATGCCGAAATTGGGCGGACGGCAGGCAATGGAGCTCATCAAAAGCCGCAATAGCACCACGCGATTTCTGTTCAGCAGCGGATACAGTGCAGACGCGCTACACAAGGACTTCCGCATTCTTGATGGGTTGCGTCTGATCAAGAAGCCCTACTCCCAAGAGGAACTCCTTCGCGCCGTGCGCGAAGTCATCGACAGCGAGAAGGGCTGAAGACAGTATCGAGTGCGAATGCGCGGTCCCTGGTCCTGCGGTACCCGCAAAAACAGGGAAAAGAACGGCAAAGTGGATGGATAGCAGGAGCGCCGAGTGCAACGAGCTCGCCCATATATATAGAAGGTAACACTCGAGGGCCATGCCATGCCTATCCAGTCTCACTTACAATCCCGCGCCTCCCTGAACTCCCGGCTACCGGCCTCTGTCCTATGCAGGACCCCCTCCCCCTTGAATCGTCAAAAATTCCACGGGTGCACCCCCTACAGAGAACCGGACGCGGACCCCCATACGCAACATCTTGGCCCCCACTGTCGCACCCCCGGACGGACTGCTCTCCTTGACACGCGCGACACTCCGGCGCATATCATGTTCTGTTGCAACGCGCCCTCCTGGATCCCATGGTTCCTATCTCGCGGCGCGATGAAAGGACATGCAAATGAACGTGAGACGTGTGTTGGCGAGCGGCGCGTTTCTGGGGCTCATGGCGGTTGCGGCGGCCTCGGCGTGGGGCCAATCCACGCTGATCGAACGTTCGCTCAAGAAACTTGGCGAAACCCCGCCGTTGGCGCCCGACAGTTTCGATTTCGTCATCATGGCGGATTCGAACACCCTCGAACCGGTGGAGCAGTCGGAAGTTTTCCGGCAGTTCATCCGGGAGTTCAACGTCCTCAAACCAAGCATGGTTGTCCACGCGGGAGATATGACTCTCGGCGGAGCGGCGGAAGACTTGCCTGCACAATGGGACGAATTCGACAAGGCTATCGCGGAGTTGCAGCCTCCGTTCTTTCCCAATCCCGGCAATCACGACATTACGGACATAGGTTCCGAACGGATTTGGACCGAACGGATTGGGCCGACGCACTACTCGTTTCGCTATGGCAACTCTCTGTTTCTGCTTTTGAACAGCGAGGAGCAGGGTGCGACGGCGCGCATTTCGGACGAGCAAGCAACGTGGGCGAAACAAACGCTGGACGCATCGGACGCGGCGAACGTGTTCGTGTTCGTGCACAAGCCGTATTTCGCGCATGAGGGCGATCCCGCCGAAGCCGAGGCCACGTGGGAGAGCCAGTGGTCGAACATGGCGGAGCTGTTTCGCGGGCATCCGGTACGCGGGGTATTCTCCGGGCATTGGCACTTGTATCGCGATTGCGGGGCGCGTGATGGCGTGCGCTATACGATCTGCGGAGGGTCGTCCGTCTACAAGATGAATGGGCCGGTGGAGGAGGGGTATTTCAATCACTATCTCCTCGTTCGCGTCCGCGGGACGGAGGTCGACTGGTCGGTTATCAAGCCGAACTCGGTGATGCCGTCGAATGTGGTAACCAGTGCGCGCATAGACGAGTTGTACAACATCCGGAACTCGTGGATTCGAGCGGATGAACTCATCGTGCCGCTGGGCAATGCCGTCGACAGAGAACTGACCATCACCGTTTCGAATCCCCACGATTCGCCCATGAAGTCCTCGCTCGTGTGGGAGTCCGCGCCGGGGTGGACTGTGACGCCGTCGCAGCTTGCGTACGAAGTGGACAAGAATGCGTCGGTGGACCTGAAATTCCGAATGCAGGCGGCGAGCCCCGAGGAGGTTCGTTTTCCTGT
The DNA here is from genome assembly GCA_041859475.1 of Candidatus Hydrogenedentales bacterium. Classification (GTDB taxonomy): domain Bacteria; phylum Hydrogenedentota; class Hydrogenedentia; order Hydrogenedentales; family SLHB01; genus JAIBAQ01. Next base: position 9,322 of record JBHEKO010000434.1, on the reverse strand, counting down.
TCCGTACTTCGGCACGCGGTACGAGCACACGGAGCATGGTCCGGCGGTGGACGTGAAGCAGGATTTGAAGCTGGTCCCGACGGTGGATGCCGTGAAGGCGAAGGCTCCCGTGGCAATAGACGGCGACCTCACGGAGTGGGCGAATGCGCGGATGGTGCGCATGATCTACCCGGTCCAATTTGACGGGAACGACAAGAAAGATCTCGATAGCGAGTTGGGATTCATGTGGGACGGCGAGTGGCTGTACTTGGCCGTTCGGGCGGAAGACAACGAACACACCCAGCCGTTCGCGGGCGATACGGTGTGGTCGGCGGACAACGTAGAGATGTTTCTGGGCGAGTGGAGTTGGGGAATCACGTTGACGCAGAAAGGACCCGAGGTCTTCCTGTATTGGGGTGTGGGCATGGGCGGAACCGAAGTGAGCACCGACGTGAAATTGGCGGTAAAACGCGAAGGGACCCGGACGATCTACGAGGCGGCGTTTCCGAAGTCGCGGCTGACTCCGCTGAAGCTGGAGGCGGGAAGCAGCTTTCGATACAACGCGTTGATGAACGACCTCGATGCGTCGGGTCCGGAGAAGAAGCGGCATTGGCTACAGCTTGTGCCGGAAAAGAGTGCGAATGGCGGACCGAAACCCCGCATGCAGGTTGTATTGGCGGAATGAGGGTGGCAAAGCCCGGAGAGTGCGAATGAGAACAGGGAAGATAGTTGCGCTGGCAGTTGTGATGGCGATTGCCGCGGGCAGTGCCTATGCAGGGGATTCGCCGCAGTTTCGCGGACCAAACCGGGACGGCAATTTCGACGAGAAGGGCTTGCTGAAGGTGTGGCCGGAAAATGGGCCGGCCGTTGCCTGGGTGGCGAGTGGATTGGGCAAGGGATTCTCGTCGGCCTCGGTTGCCCAGGGCAAGGTCTATGTAACGGGAATGCAGGACGACCAGGTGGGCTATGTGTTCGTGCTGAATGCCGGCGGGACCATCGAGAAGAGGATTGCCTGCGGACCGGAAACCGTAGAGAAGCAAGCGCCGGGCACAAGGTCCACGCCGACAATCGACGGAGACCGCCTATACGTGATTTCGGGGTTGGGCGTGCTCTATTGCATCGACCTGGCGAAGGGCGAGAAGCAGTGGGAAGTGAATGTACTTGAGCGGTTCGGCGGGGAGAAAGGCATCTGGGACGTCGCGGAGTCGGTGTTGGTCGACGGCAACCGCGTTATCTGCACGCCAGGCGGCAAGGACGCGACGCTCGTTGCGCTGGACAAACTGACGGGCGAAACGGTCTGGACCACAAAGGGACTTGAAGACAAGACGTCCTATTGTTCGCCAACGATTATCACGCACCAAGGGCGGCGCATTCTGACCACGGTGACGGGACGCTACGTGGTCGGGGCCGACACCGATTCGGGGGCCTTGCTCTGGTCGTTCGCGCACAAGGCTCCGTACGACATCCACGGGGTCACGCCGCTGTACAAGGATGGGTTGTTGTATTACGTGGGGGGCGACGGCGCGGGTGGCGGCGCGTTGGAGTTGTCCGCGGATGGGGCCTCCGTGACCCCTAAGTGGACCGACGAAAACCTCGACTGCCTGCACCACGGCGTTGTGCTGGTCGACGGATACCTCTACGGCACGGGCTATCGCGGAGGCGGGAAGCTGGTATGCCTGGAGATGGCGACCGGCAAGCTGATGTGGAGCACGGAAGAGATTCGCATTGCCGCGGTCGTGTATGCCGATGGCATGCTCTACACCTACGAAGGGCCCAAGACCGGAATAGTCAGCTTGGTCAAGGCAACGCCCGCCGGTTTCGAGCGAACCGGGAGATTTGAAGTCAGCGAAGGCGCCGGCCAGCATTGGGCGCATCCCACCATCGCCAACGGGCGGCTCTACATCCGCCACGGCGACGTACTCGTTGCCTATGATGTTGCGGACAAGTAGCCTACATCCCTATCCTTAGTCAGCGAGGTCCTGCCTGGGCACAAGGGCACGCATTCTCTGTGTGAGAGGCTTGTTGCGGTTGCCGGGGGCGAGGATACTTGGGGGACGTCAGTATGTATCAACTCGTGTGTGTGGCGGGAAACCGCAAAGGGGCCGCCTATTCAGTCACGGTGGAGGGCCTGAACGTCGGGCGGGATTTGGGTTGCGAAATCGTGCTTCCCGATCCCCTGGTGTCGCGGCGGCATTGCCGGATATTCCTCGCGGAAGCCGAACTCTGGATAGAAGACCTGGGCAGCCGCAATCCAGCGATGGTGAACGGTATTCCAATGCAGAAGCAGCAGTTGCGATTTGGGGACGAGGTCACCGTCGGGGCTCACCGGTTCCTGGTCGGGGAGACGCCCCTGTGCACGGCGGACTTCGAGGATGGGGAGGATGGGATCAGTCAGGAAACCTGGTCCTGGGAGGATGCCAAACCCGTGGCGTTGGACGCGGATAGCGTCAGCCCCCCGCGACAGTTGCGCCCTAAGACGATTGAGGATCTCATGGCGCTGTACAAGGCCGCGCATGAGTTCGCATGGGCCACGACCATGAGCGAGTTGCTGGAGGCGTTCTGCCATCAACTGGAGGACCGCTTGAATCCGGCGCAGTTCTGGCTGGGAAGGGTTGGGGCTGGCGATGAGATTTCGTCTTGCCTCGTGCCACACGTGCGGGCTGCCGATTGGACCAGCGCCCCAGGGGCCGCCATGCAGCAGGCGGTCACGGAAAACAGGGCATTGTTGATTCCAGGTTCAAGGCGGCAGGACGGCAAGAAGGTTGTCGTGACGACAATGGTCGCCCCGATCCTCGCCGGCGGGCGTGCAAGCGGGATTGTGGCCTTGCAGACAGAGACGCCGCGAGGCGTCTATGACGAGCGCGACCTTGAGTATCTGGTGCTGCTGGCGCGACAACTGGCCCCCGCGCTCAGCGCGGTGGAAGTCTATGAACAGTTGCGCCATGACAATGAGAGGCTTCGAGCGCGCGCTGGAGATACGTTGCAACTCGTCGGCTCCAGCCGCACTGCGTCGGAATTGCGGCGCCAGATCGATACGGCGGCGCGTTCGGACCTGAGTGTGTTGATTTGTGGAGAAACGGGGACCGGGAAGGACCTTTGTGCGAGATTGCTGCATGCCGCGTCGAAGCGCTCGCCGGGGCCTTGGGTTGCGGTGAACTGCGCCGCCCTTCCTCGGGAGCTGTTCGAGAGCGAGGTATTCGGCTATGAGAAAGGCGCGTTCACCGGGGCCCAAGCGAGGCATGAGGGATTGATGGTCCAGGCAAATGGCGGCACGATCTTCCTGGACGAAGTGGGTGACCTGAGTCTGGAGAATCAGGCGAGGATTCTGCGGTGCGCCGAGGACGGCAGCTTTCGTCTGCTCGGTGCAAAGGGCGAGGTCCGCGTCGACGTGCGAATCATCGCCGCCACGAATCGTTCTCTGCGCGATGCGGTCGCGGAGGGGAGGTTTCGGCAGGACTTGTATCACAGGCTGGCCGGCTTTGAGATTTCGATACCCCCGCTGCGCGAGCATGCCTCGGACATACCGGTACTTGCGCAGTACTTCTTCGAGCAGAACAGGCACTTGGCCACGGTTTCGCTGAAAGGCTTTACGCCGGAAGCGTTGCAAGCATTGAATGAGCATGCGTGGCCGGGCAACGTGCGCGAACTGCGGTTGTGCGTCCAGCGCGCGGTCACGGTCGCTCGGGGAACCTCGGTGGGCGTCGAAGACCTGTGGCTGCGTACATCGCCCTTGCCTGAGGGGCCTTCCTCCGTGCCGCTTGTGTCGCTCGCTGAGGCCCAAAAACGGCATCTCTCCGAAGTGCTCCAAGCATGCGAGGGCGACATCGTACGCGCTGCGAAGATTCTTGGGGTTGGACGCAGCACCCTGTACCGGAAACTAGCGTCATTCAACATGCAGGTATAGCCCGCCGAAGTGGGACACGGGGACCGTGGATGGGCACGGACGCATACAGTGTGGACGTCGCGTCGGCTCGTGGCGCCGGATAGGAGGGGCAATCGCCGCCCCAGGTATCAGTCCCGGAATCGGGACATTGGCTGTCTCGGAATTGAGAATCGCTCCGGTTGATTCGCGCCTCATTTGAGGCTTCAAGATCGCCTTCTCTTGCGCAAGGTGTTCATTTCTTGCGGATTGCGCATTAATCATCCAGTTCCACCTCTAGACGGCATGCCTCTTGCTCTATATCGCTATTGCAGAATGCGGGGTAGGCCGATGCATAGTGCCGCAACATATTCGGGGTCGCCTGTCCAATCTCTATCATCCCACTGGCTCAACGTCTGCTCTCGCTACGTGGCGGCACTCCACGTTTGCTTGGAACTTCCTCTCAGCGGCACTGGACGAGGTTCCCCACGGGGGCCAGTGGGATGTCCAAATTTTTGGATCTGCTCGACTTTTCGGGGGCGGTATCGGCTTGCCTCGCTTGGGGCAAAGGTATGCGCGATGCTGTCCCCGGATTTTCTCTCGCTCACAGGTGTCCACAGCAGTACGGATATCGTGTGTCGCGGCCACCTTGGGAGGGTTGTGACATGACGCTGGTAACCGTAATTGACGCGATGGATGGGAACACCCTGATGGTGTCGCCATCGTGGAATGCCAATGGCAGCGCGGGGAACTTGATTCGTATCTGCGGAATGAACGCGCCAGGCATAGCGACCCGAGAGGGCCAGTTGGCCCGATGCAAGCTCTGTTTGCTTCTCTCCGGCAGCCCCGTGGCCATCACACAGACGTACATGCCGGAAGGCGTCGTTCTGCCGTGCGAAGTCGAATACCGCGGCCTTCCGCTGTGGATGCACTTCCCGGAGTACTCGGAAAGCGGATTGTGGGAAGTGACGGAACGCGCGATGCCGGAGATTATGATCGAAATGAATACACCGCGATAAGCGGTACAGATACGTGCAGGGTAAGCGGGAATGTAGGGGCTTTCGGTGACGGGGTACCACACATCGGGGTGGAAAAAGGCGGTAGGGCCTTAAGCGGGGAGACGTCTTCCACAGTAGACGTCTCCCCGCAGTTCAATTCCTGGAAGGTGCACATGGACAAAGAGCGGCGCTCTCGACTGTGTGTAGGGCGCAAGACCGTAGCGTGAAATTGCGTGCGAGGCCGCACGCGCATAGGACAAACGCGCATACTTGTGTTAGTATAATGCCCTCGCGTTAGTTCTCGGTGTTAGACGGGGGTCGCAGTGCCGCACGTTGAGCCTGGTCAGCGTTTCGGAAAGTATCGTGTCGTTCGTTTCCTGGGCAGGGGGGCGATGGGTGTCGTGTTTCTTGCCGAGGACGAGACGCTGGGGCGCGAAATTGCGCTGAAGATCCTCGACCGGAACATCATTACCGACCCCGGGTTCGAAGAGCGCTTCCGCCACGAGGCCAAGACGGTTGCGCGGCTGCAGCATCCGAATATCGTCCCTATTCATGCCTTGGAATTGGTGCACGGCGACCTTGCGATCGACATGGCCTACATCGAAGGCGGCCCCTTGAGCGAGGTCCCGGCGAGCGTCGAGCAGGTCGTAAAATGGACAGGCGACGTCCTTGGTGCGCTGGAACGTTGCCACGATTCCGGCATCGTGCACCGCGACGTCAAGCCGAGCAATATCCTTCTATCGCTGGACGGGCGCGCCATGCTTTCGGATTTCGGTCTCGCCAAGTTGCTTGCCGTTCAGCAGTCCACGTACATGCGAAGCACGTCGTCGTCGTGCATGTTTGTCGGCACGCCACGCTACGCTCCGCCGGAGGCGTGGGACGGAGTCGAGCCAACTCCCGCATGGGACGTGTACTCCGTCGGGATGGTGCTGTACGAAAAGATCGCGCCGCGATATCCGTACGACGCGGAGACGCCGATGGCCCTCTTGAAGCAGATACTGGCGCGCCCGATACCGCCGCTGCGCGAGGTGGCCGCGAACGCGTCGCCTGAGCTCAGCGATGCCATTGCGTCGATGCTTCTGCCCGACCCGGCCGAGCGTCCGCGGGATGCCTCGGCGGCAATCGAGAAGTTGGAGCGTACGCCTGAATTTGGACGGGTCGGCCAACTGAACGGCTCGACGTTGCTCCCGCGTCTGCCCAGGGTGAAGCCGGTGTCGAGGCACGGTTTCTTTCGAGACAGGCTGCTGCGACGCAATGCCTTGAGGAAGGCCGCAATCTCTTTAGGCATCTCGGTGGCAGTTCTCTTAGTGATACTTCCGTGGCAGCTTCTTGGGTTCGTGAGGCCTGCGGCGCCCGCGCCGTTGGATTTGTCCGTCGCGAATGTTCTCGACACCGCAGACCCCGCTGGCCCTTCAATCTGGCCGGCGCATTGGCTTATGGAACCGGCGCAGAACAAGGACGAGTGGCGCGTGCTTGCAGGCGCGGAGTCGCACGTGTGGATGTTGGCTGCGAAACGGATCGACACCGATCGATTCCTATTCACGGGAAATTGGGCCGAATACAGCGATGCGACGGCGCGTTTGTTTCAATACGGAGATTGCGAAGGAAGCGGGCGCCTTGATGAGCAGCGCGGCGAATTCGCAATCACGCTCACATTCAAGGACAAGCTCGACGGGGGAAAGAAGACCCGGGCGCTGCTGGTACGTCCTTCGTCGCAGCCGATTGCGGCGGATGACTTCATCGCGCGGCTGGAGAAGGCCGACTATGTCCCGGCAATTCTGTACAACGAGTTGCAGCCACGCAACGTAGCGTGGCTCAGCCAGTTGGAGCGCGATTGGCTGAGCCGGGTCACGAATATCGCGACGGTCCCGTTTGTGGATGCAGCGAAAAATCCCATCGTGGTGGACGGCCAGTTGACGGAACCGGCGTGGCAGCCTGCCTTGTCGAATGACACCCAGCGCATGGGAGAGTTGGACGCAAGCGAGCCCGCAAAGGCGTCGCTGATTCTGCGATATACGAGCGAGGCGCTCTATCTGGGCATTCGCGGCGAGGGCTTTCCTCCCGACAGCCTCGTGGAAATCGCTCTCCTGAAGGCATTTGATATTCATACGGCGGATTCGCCCAAGTGGATGGCGCGCTTGCGCAATGGCGCGGTGGTCAGCGCGATGCACATGAGCAAGATGCAGCAAGTTCCGTGGAAGTGCGACTGGCAAGGTAGCATCACCAGCAACAGAGATCGGTGGCAAGCGGAAGTGCGAATCCCATTCGAGGGACTTGCACCGGCGGCCGTTCCGCGCGAGGAGTACCGATGGAGGCTGGCCTGCAATCTTCGCGGCGACGAAGACGGGCCGGAAACGGACAGTCTTGCGCATTGGGGCGACCCCGAGTTTCTTGCCATCGAGCGCGGAATCGTGATCGTATTTGGGTCTCAGGAACTGGGGCAATAGCCCAGACTTCCCACAAACACACGATGCGGTTGGCGCCATGCCGCGCTGCTTTGAGACGTGCGGGAGAGTAGGCGATCCATGTTGCCGGATAGGGTGTTTGCGAGAAATCATCATCTCAACTACCGGACGTTTTGCCGATGGGCAATTTGCACAGGCACAAATAGGCAGCTTCGTAAATTGCGAGATAGAAGTGGAGATATGACGCTCATAAGAAGCATCTGGCCTATCGCGGCCGTCGCCTGCTTTGCCTTCCCAATGGCATGTCCGATGGTTTGCGAAGGACAGGTTGCCCAATCCGGAGAGAACGGATTGCCACAATCCGCCGACCCTCCGTCATCGATCCCCATGGACCTAACCGTGTGCGGCGACCTCGTGTATTTCTCGGCGGACGACGGCCAAAACGGCCGCGAACTCTGGTCGGTGGATGTCTCTGGCGACTGCCGGTTGGTGAGCGATGTGGAGGATGGCCCGAAAGGCTCGAATCCGCTTTCCCTGAAAGACATGGGAGATGACATCGTCTTCTTTTCCGCGGAAACGGCGCTCTACGGACGGGAAGCGTACCTGCACGGACGTAATTCCTCCGAGCTCGTCTTCTTGGGAGATCTTGCTCCCGGACGTGCTTTCTCCGGACCCGAGCCCATTGCCGCTTTCGGGCACACCGTCTTCTTCGATGCCGAAACGGAACGCGGCAAACGTTTCGTGTACAAGGCGGCCACCAGCGGCAAGAGTTGCACGCAGCTCTCCATTCCTTCGACCGCAGACCCCTCCAATGCTGCCATGCTTTCGGACGGCACCCTAATCGTCGCCAGGGGACCGCAACTCTGGAAGTGCAGCCAGGGTTCAGTTGATGCCTCCAAGTTTTGGGCGGACCAAACGGCGAATCTACCGATCGACCACCTTGTCCCGATTGGAATGTCTGTATTGTTTCGGGGATGGGGCGGTGGTGCGGGCAGTGAGATTTGGGTAACGGACGGCACCGCCGAAGGCACACGGATGCTGAGAGACATGTGGCCTGGCCCGCCGTCTTCCGAGATGGGACCGCTGACGGTCATCGGAAACCGCGCATGGTTTCAGGCCAACGATGGCGCGCGCGGCAATGAGCTCTGGATAACCGATGGCACGCCGGAAGGCACGAGGTTGGTGAAAGACATCTGTCCTGGGTCGGGCGGCAGCGATCCTCACTACTTTGTAGAAGCCGGGACGCGAACGTATTTCTGTGCGAATGATGGGGAGCATGGAATCGAGCTTTGGTCCAGCGACGGGACTTCCGAAGGGACTACGCTCGTGGCCGACGTGTTTCCAGGCACGGTGGGGAGCGAACCGTGGAGCCTTGCCGAGTTTCAAGGAATGCTGTACTTCTGCGCGGATTCTCCCGACTTTGGGGAGGAGGTATTCCGAACAAACGGCACGAACGAAGAGACGAAGCTGTTGGTCGACATTGTCCCGGGACCTGCGCCGTCTGGACCGGACAACGTGACGAACCTCAAAGATCAGCGGCTGCTGTTCACCTGCAGTGACGGCTCGCACGGCGAAGAACTCTGGAGTACCGATGGAACGGCGTCTGGAACGGTGCTTGTGGCGGACATTCGAAAACACCGCACGCAGACGAGCCCGTCCTCAAGTCCCCACGGCCTGACCGCCTTGGACACCAAGCTATTGTTTGCGGCCGGCGAACGGGAACATGGGGACGAGTTGTGGGTGAGCGACGCCTCGCCCGAAGGCACCCTGCTCGTGCGCGACATCTTCCCCGGTCCCGCGGACTCCAGGCCCGAGGCATTCGTCAGACTGGGTGCGGGGTTGCTGTTCAGCGCGAAGAGTCCGGAGAGTGGGCGCGAGTTGTGGCGCACGGATGGCACGAGTGGAGGCACCGTACTCGTGAAAGACATTCTCGGAGGATCTGTCGACTCCAATCCGCGTATGTGCCTGGCGGCGGGAAACATCGCGTACTTTGTCGCCGATGACGACACCCATGCCGGTGCGCTGTGGCGTACGGATGGATCGCAGGCGGGGACGTCTTCGCTTACGGCTTCGACGCCGGC
>JBHEKO010000683.1:0-10823 GCA_041859475.1 Candidatus Hydrogenedentales bacterium | reverse complement strand
TCTTTTCGGTTCTCTTGCCTCTTCCCCACTTTCGTCTGTTTCGTGTGTTTCGTGGTTCCTACTCTTCACTCTTCATCCGCGTCAGAACGGCGAAATGGACGAATAGGAGCGCCGCCGAGTGCAACAAACGAACGCATATATATAGGAAGTAACTCTCGAGGACCATGCCATGACTACGCAGTCCCGATCACAATCCTGCGCCTCCCCGATCCCCAGCCCCAGACCCGCGCGGGACACCCCCCTTGTATCGTCAAAAAATGTATGGGTGCACCCCCTGCACAGACCCCGTACGGGACACCCACCCTTGAATCGTCAAAAGAAAGCATGGGTACCCCCCTGCGGAGAACTCGGACGCGGACCCCTGTACGCGACAGATGAGAAGACCCTTGCAGGCATTCGCGATTAGCACCCTGGACTACGTTCGCTTACGATAGGTCAAACTTACCCCTGCTTTCGCTCTTCTGGACAGTTGCGTTCGCAGGGGTCTCCCGCGTATTTTCGTGGGAGTCCGCGCGAAGGAAGTGTAATGATTGGAACAGAAGACTCGCCCGAGACCCGCTGGAAAGCGTTCTCGGTATTGGCTTTGCTCGCTGTCACCGCCGCCGTGTATTGGCAGGTGAAGGATCATGCCTTTGTCAATTTCGACGACTCGCTATACGTCACCGGCAACACGTTAGTTCAGCAAGGGCTCACGTGGAAAGGCATTGTGTATGCCTTCACAAATGGCGACTCAGGCGCTTGGCAACCCCTGACGTGGTTGACCCACCTCGCCGATTGCGCCTTGTGGGGCTTGGACGCTCCGAAACACCTGGCGGCCAACGTACTCTTGCACCTGATGAACACCGCCCTGCTGCTGTTCCTGCTTGACCGGCTCACGGGGGCTTTCTGGAGAAGCTGGTTTGTGGCGGCCCTATTTGCCCTGCATCCGATACACGTCGAGTCCGTAGCGTGGGTTTCCGAGCGCAAAGATGTCCTGAGCACCTTGTTCTGGCTCCTAACCATATGGGCGTACACGACCTACGTGGAGCGGAAGCGCGTTCGCGAGTACGCGCTGGCTTGCCTGGCGCTCACCCTCGGGCTGCTTGCCAAGCCCATGCTCGTGACCTTGCCGTGCATCCTGCTGCTTCTCGATTTCTGGCCCTTTGGCAGGTTCGAACCCAGAGCGCGGCCCGGACGCTCATGGGGCCTGCAGGCGATTTGGCTGGCGGTTGAAAAGCTCCCCATGCTCGCCATCGTTGCCTTGTTCTCCGCGATTACGCTTTTCATTCAGCATCGCGTGCATGCAGTGAGCTCGCTGGAGGCATTGCCATTGGGGATGCGGCTATCGAACGCCGTCTACTCGTGTGCACTGTATCTCGTCAACACAATTTGGCCGCTGCATCTCGCGGCCTACTATCCGCATCCCTTGGGAACGCTCACGGCATTTCAGGTGGGCGGCGCTGCCTTCGTTGTGCTCGCGATGACCGCAATCGCGGTCGTCGTTGCCTGGAAACACCCCAGCCTACCCGTCGGCTGGTTCTGGTATATCGGTTCGCTCGTTCCCGTAATCGGAATCATCCAGGTTGGCACGCAGGGCCTTGCCGACCGATATACCTACATTCCCCTGATTGGCGTCTTCACGATGCTCGTTTGGGGTCTGGCCGGCCTCGCCGCCTCCAAGCGAGCCGTGCGCCGCGCTCTCGCCGCCCTGGGACTTCTGACCTTGCTCGTCCTGGCGATGTTGACGCACCGCCAAGTGGGGTTCTGGCGCGATTCGGAAACCCTCTTCCGCAGGGCGCTTTCCGTGACCGCGAAAAACGACATCTGCAATTGGGGTCTTGGCCAAGTCCTGATAGAACGGGGGGCGTACGTCGAGGCCATGCCTCACTTGCAAGAAGCCATTCGCATTCGCTCCAACGATAGCAGGTACCATTACGACTTGGGCCGGGCCTACCTCGAGTCGAACATCCTGCCCGAGGCGGAAGCCGCGTTCCGTCAGGCGCTTGCGCTGAGGCCCGGCGATGCCGCCGCAATGAACAACCTCGCCTCCTCGCTGTTGCGCCAAGGCAAATTCGATGATGCCGTCCCATTCTTGAAGCAATGCATGGAACGTGAACCGGACAACCCCGACGCCTACTCGAACTTCGGGGCCATACTGCTCGCCCAAGGCAAGTTCGTCGAAGCCGCGGACTTCTTGGGCCGCGCCGTCGGGCGCTTTCCCATGAATGCCGCGCTCCGCAACAATTTCGGTAGCGCGTTGGCAAACTCAAATCACCGAGAAGACGCCATTGCCCAATTCCGGGAGGCCCTGCGGCTCAACCCCAATCAACTCGACGCAAGGCGCAACCTCGAAGCCTTGCTGTCAAAACCTTAGGCAATGCGGTCCTTCTCCGCTTACGCGCCCGTCACAAACTGAAACGAGTAGAGGTCCGCATCCTTGAGTTCGAAGCGCAGCCGGACGGTCTGACCAGCAAGGGAACCCAACTCCGCGTCTCCCTTCCAGTCCACCAACTGCCGGATCGTATTACCGAAAAGTATCGGGCTGTCCGCAAGCGTGAACCCGGGAATGGGTTGCCCCGCCATATCCTGAAGCTCGGCGCGAACGCTTCCGCCCGCGGACGAGGCGAAGTTGATGGCGAGTTGGCTGCCTTGGAACACAAACGGTTTGGTCACCATCTCGCCGCCGCTCATGGGGGCGCCAACAGACGCAAATCCGTCGATGCGAACGGTGTAGCGGCGCATGCGGCATGAAAGACCTACCCACCCACCTTCGCGCACATAGAGCGACAACTCCATCGTGTTGCCGTCGCCCATGAGTTTGAGGAGGGGGTCGTCGGGCAGTTCCATCTGCGTCTCGACAAGTCCCCACGCCTGGTAGCCGAAGCCGTACATCCAGTGTCCCTGCATGTTAGCTCCGGGGCGAATAAGCGCCTCGGGCCAGACGTGCATGGTCTGCCGGTTGCGGCTGGTCATAAAGCCAACGTCCGTGTAATCGTTGCCGCAACGCGCCTCGGGGCCCGCGATGAGTTCGTTCAAAGGCGTCAGCAACCCCCGGCCTACGAGGTATCGCGTGGGGAAGCCGACCAACAGACTTGGTGCGCGGTAATAGGGAATGAGCTGGCTTGTGTACAACTCGGTCTTGCGTCCGTCGACGTAATCGACAAAGGCTAACTCTGTCCAATGAATGAAGTCCGTCGAGGTGGCGGTTTTGATATCGCGGCCGGGTTCGGCTCCCTCGCGAAAGTCCCGGATATAGGTGCGATACTCCTGCGTGACCGGATCCCAAAACGCCAGGTTCTGCGAGTCAAACGCGCCCTTGGTCATCACCGCGCCTTCCTGCATGAGCCCCCAATGCACGCCGTCGGCCGATTGATACGCGTGAAGCCCATCGTCGAGTCCCGCCAGCGCCTTGAACTTCGACGCCGGGGGGCATGCCGGATTGGCATCGAGCATCGGGCAGAAATTGTGCGTTCCCGCGCCAAGCAGGACGATGTTGTTCTCCGTCGATCCTGCGAAATCATGCAGTCCCAACTTGGGTTTGCTCCAATGAATCCCATCGGGACTCTCGGCGTAGCAGGTCACGGAAGGGTGCGTGTCGTTCAGGTTCTTGCCGCTGACCTCGAGTCCCGAACCTCGGTAGTACATGCGATAGACACTGCCGTCGCGGATGACCGTGTGGTAACAACAGTTGTTACCTTCCCACGGCGCGTCATGCACAATGGCCACCTCGCGCGGCTCGGGACGGTTGAGTCGAAGCACAGCGCCGCCCGCAAGAGACTCGATCGGATAGTCGTCGACCATTAGCTGGAGGCCGCCACCGATATCGATGGCATCGGCGGCATGACACGCAGTAGCCAGGAGCAAAGTGAGGCTGGCGGCAAGCGCAAATCCTGAGACAATCCGAGAAAGCCTGATATTCATCGTATCCCCCCGTCGGACGTGTTGTTCATTTCATATTCTCCGCGCCTCACATAGCCACGCGACAAATTAAGGTGCGGGTGTCGCCCCCGAATCGACCATGACAATCGTACTGGTTTCGTCCGATGCCGTGCTCTTAACGGCGCGACTCGCGTCGCAACCGGACACGAAAGCGCGTGAACCGTCCACGGCGTGCAGAAATACCGGGACGCTCGATTCGGCATCGCTGTCGCGAATGCTGGCGTTTGTATTCTTGATGCCTATTGCGGCTTGCGCGGACAGCGCGGCAAGGCCGCGGGTGCGGATGCCGCCCAGGACGGCTTCGCTCACCTCGTTGCAGAAGACTCCGTATTGCCAAGCACCCCGCGCCTCGCGCAGATCGATATCCACGTCCCGAATTCGCAAACCGTCAACACGCGTGCAGTAGAGCGCATACGGGTTCGTGGCGGCGCCCCAGACGCCGCTGACGGCAGGAGCGGCGTCCTTCGGCATATCGCCGGTCAAGATGAATTGAATGTTGGAGAGCGTCACATTCTCGCAATGCTTCTGATCGAAGCCGCCGACGTAGCTTCCATAGCGCGACTGGGCAATGACATTCGATACGAGGATATTCTTTAGATGCACCTGCGTTTCCGCGCCCGTCTCGTTGCCCATCCAGAAGTAAATCGCTTGGTTCACGTTCCGCATCGTGATGTTGTCGAAGGTGATGTTTTCGCAACGCGTCCCCTTGATAATATTGGGCCGCCCCGGAAGGATGCTGATGATATCCAGTCCAATGTCCGTGTCGAAGATCGTCAGATTGCTGAACGTGCAATTGCGAATGATGGAATCGCCCTCGTACCCGATCCGCACGCCGCAGGCCGGCACCGAACAGAGAACGCAATTGGTCACCGTGATGTTCTCGCACGGTTTGTCTTCGCCGAGAAGGCCCGCGTCGCTCTTGATGGCGATGGCATCGTCGCCACCCTCGACAAAGCAGTTGGCAATTCGCACATTGCTGGAACAGTCGATGTCGATTCCGTCGGTATTGGGTCCGTCGTGAGGATTGCGGATGGCTATGCCGTCTACGGTAACGTTGTCGCAGCCTATGGTCCAAAGCGTGTAGCAAGGCGAGTTGAGCAAAGTCACATCTCTGAACAGCAAGGACTCGCTCTTCACCAGACAAATAAGCGCTCGCGGGCGGTTGGGCATCGGCTTTCTGACCATCGCCGAAAGCATTTCCTTGAACCAGAACTCCGAACCTTGGCCATCAATTGTGCCTCGGCCTTCGATCGAGACGTTTCGGACGCCTTCGGCGTAGATGAGAAAGCCGCCGCCACTAAATGCCGCACTGGCGAATGCCGCGTCACCGGCAACGGACTTGCGTGTTATTGGCGGATAGTCTTCCGGCCGCGCGCTACCGCGAAGAACGGCATTGGCCTCCAATATCAGGCGGACATTGTCCTTCAAGATCAGGGTTCCGGAGAGATACACGCCCGGCGAAAAGGACACGCTTCCCCCGCCGGATACGCTGCACGCATCAATGGCTTTCTGAATAGCCGCCGTATTCAGTGTGGTCCCGTCTTCAACCGCGCCAAAGTCCTGAACCCGAAACACCGTTCCCTGCTGCGCTTCAGCGGCCCAGCTTCGAGATTCTGGTAGCCCAAAGACGAACATAGCGGCCAGAAGCCAAAGGGGGAAGAAGGTACGATTCATCGAGTACTCCTTGGAAATGCAGGTTCAATTCCGGATTGCCGGGATCTCTTCGAGCCCACTTCCGATTGCCGCAAAAGCCTATTTCATGTCATTCGGAAGCTACATTCAAGTTCTCTGCGTTCCTCCGCGACCTTTGCATTGAGTCTTTGGCGAAGCTGAGCTTCAAGCGAATTTTGTGATCGGGCCTCCATTCGTACAATACTGTCTCCAAGAAACCCGTGTTCACGGCGTAAGGAAGAAGCACCTATGGATACCACTCGTCGATCATTCCTCAAGAAGATTGCCGCACTTTCTGCCGCTCCTTTCATTCTCCCGTCAACGGTCTGGAGTGCCGAAGTCCAGCCGAATGATCGCATTGTGATGGGATTCATCGGAATGGGCAAGCAAAGCAAGCATCTGCTCAACACCTTCTTGCAGTTCAAGGAAGTCCGTGTCGTTGCCGTGTGCGATGTCGACACGACGCGCCGCGTAGCCGCCCAACAAACGGTAAACGAATTCTACACGCAAAAGCCGGAACTCGGTTCCGCCGACTGCCAAGCCTACAACGACTTCGGAGAGATCATCGCGCGAGACGACATTAACGCGGTGTGCATCGCAACACCCGATCATTGGCACGCCATTCCGACTATCGCAGCGCTCCAATCGGGCAAGGATGTCTATTGCGAAAAGCCGTTGACGCACAACATCCACGAGGCCATCTCGGTCATCGATGCGGTGAAAGCCAACAAGCGCGTCCTGCAGACCGGGTCGATGCAACGCTCGATGAGTGAGTTCCGCATCGCCTGCGAACTGGTTCGGAACGGCGCCATCGGAAAGATCGACCGCGTGGAATGCAGCTTCGGCCCTCCCGGGGTTCCCTGCGATTTGCCCGAAGAACCCATGGAACCCGGGTTGGATTGGGACAGGTGGATCGGCCCCGGGCCGATGCGCCCGTACAGCTCCGTGCTTAGCCCCCGAGGCGTCCACGACCATTTCCCCGATTGGCGCAATTATAAAGAGTACGGCGGCGGCATGGTGTGCGACTGGGGCGCCCATCACATCGATATCGCGCAATGGGGCTTGGGCATGGACGAAAGCGGACCGACGGAAGTCCATCCGCCCGACGATCCCCAAGCGAAGAACGGGGCCGTCCTTCACTACGCAAACGGCGTCAGAGTCATCCATGTCAACGGCTTTGGCGCGGACTTCTTCGGAAGCGAAGGCGAAATCAAGGTCAATCGCGGGCAATTCGAGTTCATCCGCGACGGCAAGAAGGTGGCGGGCTTCGTCGACCGCGCGGACGGTTCCCTTGCAGCGACCCTTCAACACGTCGAACAAGAATACCTGAAAGACGTGAAGATCAAACTCTACCTAAGCGACAACCACCTGAAGAACTTCCTGGATTGCGTCAAAGCACGTACCAAGCCGATTACCTGCGAAGAAGTCGGCGGCCGCAGCGCCATTTGCTGCCATTTGATGAACCAGGCGTACTACAACCACTCCGTCATAAAGTGGAAGCCCAAGCGCATGCGTTTCGCGAAAGGCGGCGGCAATCCTGAATGGCTGACGCGCGATTACCGCGCCCCGTGGAAGGTGTAGTCAGCAACGCTTTTCCGCAAACACCCGAAGGTTCAATCCTGGGAGTTCCCGAAGCTCCCAGGACTTTCTATTTTTCGAGCAGCAACCAGCCCATTTCACTCGGGTCTTCCGCGCCATATCCGAGGCGGAACCTCGGAGGTGTCGGAGAGAAGGGAACCCATGTTTGCACGAGGGGGCTTGCGCCGCCGGGCGATGGCGACTGGAGCAACACGTTGATGCACATCGGACGCGACGGGGCGAACTCGCCGTCGAACGCGTCGAAGGGGATGCGGAATCGGAAGGTGCGGCGTCCGTCGATTGCCGTCGTCTCTCCTTCCCAATCTGCTCCCGGGAATCGCCAACCCAACCGCGTGTTTCGCTTGCCGCTTTCGTCCAACTGGAATGTCCGCCGCGGATAGATGTGCGACGACTGGATATGCACGGTGACGGATGAAGGCCGTCCCTGTTCGGACGTGGCACACGCGATGTTCAGGTACAACGCCTTGCCGTCATGTACGGCTTGCCAGGATGAAGCAGGTTCGTTGGGAACGAGCGGGGCTTCAACAGCGCCCGATTCTGACGACAGCGCTTGCCACGCGGCCTCGGTGCGCCATTCCGAGTCGAAGGACTCGGGGGCGGGACGGCATGCGTAGACAATGGGGGTATCGGCCATTCCGGAGAGCGATGGAAAGACGTTTTCGCCCGCGGCCACGGAACGTTCGGCTTCGACAAACTCCGTGTCGAGCAATTCGCGCAACAGGTTGACGCGCCATTGAAGTTTTGCAGGGAAATACTTGTAACCCTCGGCCTCGGCGTGGAATCCAAGGAAGGCGTTCCCTTCGCACAGGGCTGCCATGACGAGCGAGTTCTTGATTTCATCGTCGACGATGGAGCGCAGTTCCCGGAGAATCGCGCTCTTCGATTCGGCCGGACCGTAGAGAAGTTGCTCGCGCAGGTCGTAGAAGCGAAGGATGTTGTAACCCGATCGGAATTGGATTCCCAACGCTTCCGCATTGGAGATGTCCATCAGGCGCTCTGGTTCGAGTGCGTAGCTCGTCTTCAATGCGCCGAGAATGTCGAGCCCTCGTTTCCATATCTCGGACATGTTCCGGCAGAGTTCGAGCACTTCGGAATAGGTGTGCGTCCCGGAGAAACATTCGCCGATTCGGTCGCCGGAAATCGGGTAGTCAAGCCGCCATGTTGGCCCAAGCACTTGGTGGACGGGTTTCAGGTGGAGAGGCCACACAACACCATCGGCCATGGGGCCGTAGAACTGAAACGGATTGGTGACGGGATAGTTGTCGTACGCTTCTGCAAACAAACGCCACGCCTGCACGACCTGTGGTGCATCGGCGGGACCCCAGTCCCTGCGGGCAAGATTCAGAAGGAACGCGTCTTCGCTTAGGCCATCCGCCGCAAACGGCAACTCGCTCGCGGCAGCCCGGTTCATGATCGACGGCATGTTGCCGAAGTACCAGCACTGCATAACCGACGTCACACCCAAGGCGCGCATTTCGCGGTACTTGCGAAAGAGTTGACTGGGAACGGGAACGTATGGCGCGGAGGCAACCTCGTGCGAGCAGCATACCTGGATCTTGGCGCCCATCTCAGCGCCGCCCGCCGCGGAAACCGCGGATGCGATGCCCTTGAACGCATCGCTTGGTCCAACATACGAGAGCCAATAGTCGCTCGTAAGCCGCTCCTTGCCGAGCTGGAGTTTGCGTCCTCCCGACTCGAAGTTGTATTGCACGATAACACCGGGCGGCGTGTGCCGGGCAATCTCGTTGAGTGGCTCAACCGTAGGCAGTGACGTGCCGGGACCGCTCTCCGGGACGTATAGCCACGAAATGAGCTTGGCATCCGGGGCGGCCTCGTGCATGCCGCGTTCCATGGCCGACAGCGCGGCGCTGAGAACCTCCCACGGCTGTTTGCCGGAGCAGGTAGGGCAATCGATGTGCCAGTCGGCGTCGGCTCCGCTCAGGCACGTCGTTGGCGATTCGCCGTAGCTGATGTTGATCAGCCCGCCAAGGCCGGGGACTTGGGAAAAGATGTCGTGCAGGGCCTCGCGCAGGTACGTCTGCGCCGCATCCGAGAACGGGCAAAACAAGCGGCTCGAATCACCGAGCGTCGCTCCGCCCAATTCCGGGTGTGCGACCAAGAGCGGACTGCCAGGCACCATCGCGGCAGGTTCAATGCAAAACAGGAAGATCTTGATTCCATACCGCCGGCACTTCGCCACCGTCTTACGGAGCTTCTCCAAACGCCGATCCCGGTCAGGGCCGCTCTCGGCCAGCAGCGAAGTCTTGCACAAGTCCTTGAACTCGAAGGTCAGCCACAGCCCGTTCACGCCGTCGTGCGCCAACCGGTTCAGGTATCCGTCCGGATAGTAGTCCACGTCGTCGAGCAGTTCGTCGCGGTTCATCGGCGGACGCTTGATCGGCCCAAAGAAGCAGCGCGAAATACGCGTGTGGACAAACGGCGAACGCTGCGTCTCGCCGAGTGCGAGAAAGGGGCCGTCGGCACGCATGAGTTCGTCTTCTACGAAGAAGATGCCCCGGCGTATGCCCTCGGTATCATTCGCCTGAATGCGGCACTCGCCTTCGGAGACAGCGATACGGAATGTCTCGGGCTTTGGCGTGGCGACACGTTCCGTGACAATGCGGAACGGTCCGCCCGCAGGCAATCCGGCCGCTGCCATGAACTTGCTCAAGTCCTCGTATGCTGTTTCAAGAACGCCGTCCGCATCGGGAAACCCCGAGACGACCTGGACGCCGTCCTTAAGGCTCCCTTCGCGGTCTGTCTTCGTTGTGCGCGTCCAGTGCGGATGCCACACCATCGGCGCAGCCAAGGCATCTACAAAACGCCAGTCGGCCTCGCCAGGACTGACCGGCGGTCCCTCCGCCATGGCGGCCACGAAAAACCCCAGCAAGCAAACCGCGATGAAGCGCATAGAACCCCCTTTGGCAACAAGCGCCGCATGGTAATACACAAGGGTATGCGAAGCAATCGCCAACAAAGCAGTGGGCGAGTGCAAGGTCAACCCACACATCCGCGCCACACGCAGAGTCTATTCAACGTAGACTCCGTCTAACGCAGAGTCTATTCAACGCAGAGTCGCAGAGACCGCAAAGGTTCGCAGAGAAATGCAATTCGCGCTCTTCAAGACTCATTCCCCTCTTCTCTGCGTTCCTCCGCGTCCTCGGCGACTCTGCGTTGAATCTTATTGTCGTCAAGGCCGCAGAGCGTCACAGAGAAGTTCATTTCTCATTATTCGAGAATCAACTCCCTCTTCTCTGCGTTCCTCTGCGTCCTTCGCGCCTCTGCGTTGAGTCTTATTCTTCGAGATGGTTCGCGATCCGCTTGACACCATCCACGAGCCTTGGCTCGTGGAAATTCAAATTCAAACCCAACCGCGTATCGGTAAGTCGAAGATAAGTGAGGGTCTTTGCGTGGTCCATCTCGGTCATCCGCTCTTTCGCTTTCACATCCACAATGACCTTATCTTCAACGTGCAAATCCAACCGCAAATCCGTTGCCAGTTTGACACCCTTGTAGTCGATGGGCACCGGCTTCTGACGCTCGAAGCGAATCCCGCGAAGTCGAAACTCATGGCAGAGCGCTTCTTCGTAAACACCCTCAAGCAGCCCCGGCCCAAGTATTCGATGTACTTCAAT
>JBHEKO010000630.1:0-15836 GCA_041859475.1 Candidatus Hydrogenedentales bacterium | reverse complement strand
CCGAATTCCCCGCTTCGTTCCCACACCCATTTCTTGCATATCTTTCCCCTTGATGATTCCGCCCAAGGCCACCTTGCAGGCCCCGGTTACCGCGACACTTCGTTGCTCTCTGTCGCCAACCGCTGTCCAGGGGCGTCGTTTCGCACGGTTTCGCTTCGTGTTTCACCGTGCGAGGCACAGGGACAGCTGTCAGCAGTGAAAAGGGAAAAAGCAAGATGCGAGCCATGTGTCAAGGTTGATTGATTCTGCTATGTAAGCCTTTTTGAATAAGGACTTTGCCTTATCCGAAACGCGAAAAAATCCTTGCTGAATTCTGTCCAATTTGTTAGAATTCCACTTGGATTTCCAGGATTTTGGAAATTCAATTCTGGCAAGGCTGCAGTATTCCTGCCCAAAAGGGGGTAGCCTGTCTCTGTGCCGTCATTGGCTCTTGTACCAATGCAAATGACGTGGACAGGTTCAGAGGTTTGGCTGTATGGACGGTCTTCAGCGTACTGAACTCACGGCGGGCCCGTATCGTCTGATCCGGGTTTTGGGAAGCGGGGGCATGGGGGTAGTCCACGAGGCATGGGACACCCGGCTGGATCGGCGTGTCGCCCTCAAAATGCTGCATCCTCATCTGTTGGCGGACCCATCCATTTTGGCCCGGTTTGAGCGCGAGGCGAAAAAGGCGGCGCGCATCGAGCATCCGAACGTGGTGCGGGTCTACCGAATAGACTCGTTCAATCAGCACACCGTCATCGAGATGCAGTACATCGAGGGAGCCCCCCTGAACACGCTGCTGCGAACCGGTCCGCTGTCGCCGATGCACGCGGCCGCCGTGCTCAGGCAGATTCTGGAGGCATTGCAGGCGTGCCATGACCACGGGATCATCCACTGCGACCTGAAACCGGGGAATCTGCTGGTAA
Source organism: Candidatus Hydrogenedentales bacterium (assembly GCA_041859475.1). Taxonomy (GTDB): domain Bacteria; phylum Hydrogenedentota; class Hydrogenedentia; order Hydrogenedentales; family SLHB01; genus JAIBAQ01. The sequence goes on along the minus strand of JBHEKO010000630.1, from coordinate 14,928 downwards.
CGCGTCACGGGCAGGTAATCCTCGGCGACTTCGGCATTGCACGCGCCCTGCATGATTGCGGTTCCATGGAGTCGGCATCGGGTCCGATGTCGGGTCCCATGTGGGGCACGCCGCAGTACAGCCCGCCGGAAGCCTGGGAAGGCGGCGCAGTGTCGCCACAGTGGGACTTGTACGCGGCCGGCGCACTGACTTATGAGGCGGTGACCGGAGTTCCGCCTTTTCGAGGCGCGACACCCGCCGCGCTCATGCGCGCCGTGCTGACGGATTCTCCATCCGCGCTCAGAGTGGAACGACCCGAGGTTTCCGACGCGTTTTCCGACCTGGTCGGCGCATTGATGGCGCGCGACCCTGCGGCGCGGCCCGCGAGTGCCCGCGAGGCGTTGAAATTGCTGAAGAATACGCCCGAATACGAGATGAATACGCAGTCTACCGAACCGCTTCAGATTCCAAAGTCGGCCCCGCAGGCGCCAACAAACGCGAGGGTCGAACATTCCCGAAACACACGTGAAAATCGCACACGATTGCCGTTGGTTGTCGTCTCGGCGATGCTACTTGTGCTTGTGCTTGTCGCAATTGCGTTCGTCTACCGGAGAAAACACCCAATTCCCGCGATGCCCCCCTCTTCGGGAATTGCAGCGCACGGGCCTGGAACTACAGCGCCTCCGCCGCAGGTAAGCGTCGCGGCGAGTAACCCGGGAGCGGAAGATCTCCTCGTGGCGCAGGGAGTGCCCTATTTCTCGGATGACGACGGGGTTCATGGGCGTGAACTCTGGTGCCTCAACGAACTAACTGGCGAAGCTCGGATGCTTGCAGACCTTGCGCCGGGCCCTGAGTCGAGCAACCCGCGCCATTTTATGGAACGGCCGCACGGCGGCTTTGTGTTTGCGGCGACCACCCCTGCCGAGGGCGAAGAATTGTGGTATTGCAGTGACATGGGTGGCGGACACTTTGAGGCGCACCTAATCAAGGATATCATTCCCGGGGCAATGGGCAGCAACCCGTTTCCACTGGCGGCGAACGACACCTTGGTTCTCTTTTTTGCGACAACCTTGGCGTCCGGTCGAGAGCTTTGGTGTACCAACACACAGGAAGGCCAAACCGCGATGGTTGCCGACCTCCTTCCTGGCGTCAATAATTCCATGCCGTCGACGGCGCGAGTTTGCGCCGACGCGGATGGCGCGTACGTCGTAGCGATTGCCGATGCCGAGCGCGGGTGCGTGCTCTTCCGATACGATTGCAGGTCAAATTCCATATGGGAAATAGGGGATGTCGGAGAAGACACCGGCTACATGGCAAACATCGGGAAGCGTTTGGCCTTCGCCAGCACGGACATGGACCACGGCTACGAGTTGTGGATATACGATGAGTCTTCTCAGAAATGCGGAATGATAGCTGATTTGTGGCCAGGACCCCCGTCTTCCAGTCCCTCTCAGTTTTACGCCTTCGGCGATAGCGTGCTCTTTCAGGCGCGCACCGCGGAAACCGGCCTCGAACCGTGGATTTCCGACGGCACCCCGTCAGGCACCACACTGCTTCGCGACATCAATCCCGGCCCAGGCGACAGTGACCCGTACGGATTCGTCACTGCGGGCAACCGGACCTTTTTCCGGGCCAAGGACGATGCCTACGGCCAAGAGCTGTGGGTGAGGGACGGCACGAGCGACGGCACGAAGCGCGTGGCCGATGTCATGCCGGGGACCGGTTCGGGGAACCCATACAATTTGTCCCCCTTGGGGGAGAGCCTCTTCTTCACCGCGGACGACGGTATCCATGGGGAGGAATTGTGGCGGGCAGTTCTGATTGACGGAACATGGCAAGCGAAGCTCGTCATTGATCTGTACCCCGGCTCGCAGGGATCTGAACCTCACCAACTGCAATGGGACACAGACAGAATCGGCTACTTCCTGGGCAAGACACCTGATGCAAGGGCAGTGCTTTACAGATTGGACCTAATAACTGACGAGCCGTGGCATGCGAGTGCAGTTGCCTTCCCAAGCGTAAAAAGGCCGGATGCTTTATGACGGATGAACCACACGGCAACTCGCCGCCGACCTCCCCCCTCCTCTCTGTCGCCTACGCACTGAGAATGGTCTCCGGTCCAACCGTCGGAAAGTCGTGGGTGCTATCGGAACCCGTCACGGCGATAGGGAGAGGTTTGGGCTGCTGCATACGCATCGAAGATCCACGTGTATCGCGCGTTCAGTGCGAGCTGACGATGGAAGGCAATTCGCTTCGCTTGCGATGCGTTGGTCAGCGAAATCCGACGTATGTCAATGACGTTATCCAAGAAGACGTGATTCTATCCCATGGAGACTTAATCTCCTTTGCAGAGATCGCGCTGATTTTAGACTGTGCTCCAGCATCGGCCAATGAAGCCGCCGTAAGCGCAGAAGACATGCGCACGACGCAGACGTTTGCCGATGCAATCCATCTGCGCGGCGAGTTTGACGCCGCGGCGTATTCGCAAGATCCAAGACTGGCGGGGGACCTGCACAGCCTGCTTCAGTTGGTTCGGTTGTTGGGCCGTGCCGAGTCGCTTGACACACTCGCTCGAAATCTGACGGCCCATTTGCGCGAGCGATTCAAGACGGAGCATGTGTGGATTGCCTGGAGACGCGACCTTCATGAGGATCTGGTGCTGTATCCTCCGGCCTCTCCGGAAGAGACCCGAAAGGCCCCCATCAGGATTATGCGCGATGCGAGCGCGCGCGGCGAAGGCGTGATGGACCCGGGGCTTGGCATACAAAGCGACGTGTCTATGCTCGCTGCACCTCTCGTCCATGGCCGAGACTCGTTTGGATCTATAGCAGTGCGCCGGTCCGGGAAAGCGGCCCCATTTCTTGACCCGGATTTGCAGTATTTGGTTGCAGTTGCGGAGTGCTGCGCACCGCTTGTCCGTGGCGCGGAGCGTTTGGATCAGATTCGGCGCGATTCCCAGTCCAATGACGCGTCACCACCACTTTTGTCTGCGGGAATGTCAGGAGACAGCCCCACCTTGCGAGCCTTGCGCGCGGAACTCCGTCAAGCGGCGCTCTCACGAGTAAACGTGTTACTGCAAGGCGAGACAGGGGTTGGCAAGGAGCTCACCGCCCGCATGCTCCACGACTTCAGCACGCGAGGCTCGGGCCCCTACGTCGCGGTCAATTGTGCGGCGATACCTGCTGAACTCTTTGAAAGCGAAATGTTTGGACATGAACATGGCGCATTTACCGGGGCGTCGCGGCGCCGCAAAGGACTGTTTGAACTGGCTCATGGCGGTACCCTCTTTCTCGATGAAATTGGCGACCTGAGTATGGTCAATCAGGCGCGCCTGCTGCGCGCTGTCGACACGGGGGTGTTTCGTCCCGTCGGCTCGGAAAAGGAACTCGCAGTCGACGTTCGAATTGTGTGTGCCACGAACCGAATTTTGCCCGACAAGAACCAGATGTTCTTTCGCTCTGACCTTTATCATCGGTTGGCGGGAGTCGTTGTCCATATCAAACCGCTGCGTGAACGCAAGGAAGATATACGTGGCCTCGCCGACCACTTCTTACGGCTTGCCTCGTCGCACATGCCCACGCATCCCAGAGAGTTCACCCAGGAAGCCTATGACAAGCTCATGGCTTACGACTGGCCGGGCAATATTCGCGAACTCCGCAATGTAGTGGAACGCTTGTGCTTTACGACCCAGGCAGAACGCATAACGAGCATAGACATTCGGATCGATTCTATCACTCCGTTCACCGTCCCCATGAACGCCGACTCCTTTGATAACCTCGAGCGTCAGTACATCCTCAATGTGATGCAGCGTCATGACAACAACGTGATGCAAGCCGCACAATTCCTCGGGATCTCCCGCAGCGCGCTCTATTACAAGCTCGCCCGGCACAGTATCAAGCCGCGTGCATTGCGCAAATAGCAGTCTCTCGACGCATGCAAGTGAAGAGTGTGCGGAACCGCAGATACAGGCGTCACAAAACAATCAGGGCCAGGAGCGCATGTTCATACGCCACTGACCCTGATGAATGTACATGGTACCGGGAGAGGGGTTTGAACCCACGACCCCTGGATCCACAATCCAGTGCTCTAACCAGCTGAGCTATCCCGGCAACGGCGGATTTTAGCCGCAGCGCGGCAAACCCGGACGAATAGTATATTCAATGGCCAATAACTGAGTCAAAAGATCGCGCGCGACGAGGTCTGTCAGGTGAGGGACACTAGCGATTCCAGGCGCCCAAGCGCACGGCAGCCGGCGATTTCCCACACCTTCTCCCGCGTCAATGCGCACGACACGCCTCGCGCCCAATCCATTTCCGACCATGCTCGCTTTCGGCCTGTCACCCCACCGGACCGATCCGTTGATTCCGGCCGATCCGTCCTGCTCCCCGGCACGATCCACTACAACTCGATCACCGGTCCCGTCTCAGGCTCGAACTTCTTGTGGCACGCGTTGCACGATTCGATCATCACTTTGTAGCGGTCCGTGGCTTGCGCGAAATTCTTCTCTTCCGCAGCCTTGGCAACCTCAAGCGCGGTCGTTTTCATTGTTGTCGTGAAGTCGTACCACGTCTTCAAATCGTCGTATTCCTTGCGAATCATCACCAGATTCGCCAACTCGGCCAAAGCGTTTGCGTGATTCTTGATGGCCTTCCACCCTTTGGCGTCCTGGGGTTCGGCCTTCATCTCCGCGCTGAGGCCTTCCTGAATGTCTTCAAAGAAGGCTTCCATCATCGGACCGGTCTTCATCACGGGTTCCAACACGGGCTGAGCCGCCGCCTCTTGGGCTTGAACACCCGAAACGGCATACCCGCCGACTATGCTGAACACCACCGCAATGGCCACCAATCCCGAACGAAGGACTACTGTACGCATGTTACCTTTACTCCTTGCCGCGACCGATACATCGGTCTACCTTCCGTGCGCAATTACACCAAGACCAACAGCACGCACGAGTATTCACACGCGGAACGCGGCAGTCAACCGAGTGCCCCCAGCATTGATCTTGCGCCCCCCATCCGCCGATACTCTCCTGGGGTCAAGCGGGAGAATCACCATGAGCGAACAGGAACTGCAGAATAGGGACGAATCCGTCCCCTGGTGGCCGACCGTGCTCTGCGCGTCGTTGGCAGGGGGCATGGGGTGGGGAATTCGCGGACAGTACGGGCACGAAACGGGCGCCATGATTGCCGGCGTCCTCGTGTGCCTCGTCATCGTCCTGACCTTGTGCCGTAAGGCGAGTTCGATGGCGGCGGCGCGCGCCGTGGCGCTCGGCACCATTGCCATGGGGTTTGGCGGAAGCATGACCTACGGCGAGACCATCGGTTTGACGCAAGACCAGATCCTCATCGGAAACTGGCCCGTCTTCTGGTGGGGCATGCTCGGTCTCGGTATCAAAGGCAGCATATGGATTGCCTTCTGCGGCTTGTTCCTCGGCATGGGCCTCGGCGGCAAACGCTACCGCGCACACGAAATGCTTCTGCTCATGCTCGGCGCGCTGTGCGCCTACGCTGCGGGCATATGGCTCCTGAATTCCCCCTACGACCTCGAGAATAAGCTCTTACCGTCGATCTATTTCTCCGCCACTTGGGCTCTGTTCCCCGACAAGGCCGATCTCGAGCCGCGCTACGAAGTATGGGGTGGCCTGTGGGTCGCCTTCCTATTCGTTATCGCTTACGTAAGCGCGCTGAAGAAGGACGGTCTAGCGTGGCGGCTCGGGCTCTGGGGCCTGCTCGGCGGCGCGCTCGGATTCCCGCTGGGCCAATGCGTTCAGGCCTATCACGCGTGGAACGCCGAACAGTTCACCGAGGGCGTGTGGAAAATCCTAAATTGGTGGAACTTTATGGAGACCACCTTCGGCCTCATCATGGGGGCCATGCTGGGCCTCGGCGCATGGCTTCACCGCGCGCGAATCAAACCCGCCGAATACGAACGCGACTCCTACATGACTTGGCCTGTCGAATGGACGCTCGTGTTCGCCCACTGCGCACTGCTCGTGATGTCCGAGTTCATCATCCCCTTTCCCATTATCGAGAAGATATACGACCCCGGCTTGGTCATGGGCGTGATTCCCCTGTTGGCAATCGCCGGGGGGAGATGGTGGCCCTATCTCGCGATCTTCCCCGTCACCCTCTTGCCCATCGCAGGCAAGACCATCCGCAATCTCGTGAACGAGGAACACACCATCGACCCCGCCTTGGGATGGACCGTATACCTGATCCTCCCGCTCGCGCTGGCGCTAGCCCTGACGTTCTGGTACGAACGCCGCGCACGCTCGGGACAAACCGCGCCTGCCTTCGCTTCGGGCGCGCTCCTCTTCTGTGCATGGGGCTATTACGTAATCAACTATGCCATCTTCCGCTTCCCATGGCCTTGGCAGACTTGGACGGGCAGGACGCCCAACGCGATTGTCTTCACGGTGTGTGTGATCATCTTGACGATCATTGCAGTAGCCGCTCGCGGCAATCGCCCGGACTCGGACGCCGCACCCGGCTCAACCGGCTAGCTCGCGTCAGTGCACAGGCGCCAGGCCCAACGCATGCCTTGCCACGTCGGCAATATTGTTGCTGGGATCGCTCTTGTCTTCCAAGGCCTTTCGGAGCGCCTGTATCACCGATTCCGGTTTTGGCTCGATACCCTCAAGGATGTGGATGGCCGCGAGCCGCACGTACAGATCCGGGTCGTCCATCAACGCCAGCACGACAGGGATCGCCGTATCCTGCCTATCCAGCGCACACAACGCACCCGCCGCCGCAAGTCGAACCGTCTTCGATTCGCGCCCCAATGCGTTGGTCAGCACATCCGTCACTCCCGAGTCCGGCACGCGCGCATTCCCCAGACCGGCAGCCGCCCAATGCGCAACGCAAACATCCGGATCGTCAAGTGCGCGCAGCAAGACAGGCACGGCCTCCTCGCCAGCAAGCGCTAGAGTGGCGGCGGCGCGAATTCGCTTCAGAGACGCGCTATCGTTCAGCTCATCGACCCACGCGGACAGTGGCTTTCCGAAGACGCCCCCTTTTGCATTCGGAGGAGCGGCATATTCAGGACGATCCGCAATCATGAGTCTCGGCTTGTTGCCGGGCACCCACTTCTCCAACTCCGTTTCGGGCACAAAGCCTAGATCCGCCGCATCGTCCAGCCACGCGTCAAGCTCCGCTCGCAATCCTTGAAGCACCTTCTCGTGCTTCGGATCATCTGCGAGATTTGTCAACTCGTGAGGATCGTTCTCGGTATCGTACAACTCTTCGAGCGGCTTCCGGTCGCGAAAGAAGACCCCTTGGCTCTCATTAAGTCCGCCCGCTTCATGGACGCGACGCAGTTCCTGCATGATGGGCCAGCTCTCGCAATAGGAAACGTATTGCGCATACGGCCGGTCCGGCTCGTAATTGCGAATGTACTTGTACCGCGTATCGCGGGCCGCCCGAATGAGATCGTACCGTTCGTCCATGCGGTCACGCGCGGCAAACACGTGCGTGCGCGGCGCGGCTTCGCTCTCCCCGAGGAACGCTTTGCCCTGCATGTGTTCGGGAATGCCCACGCCCGCAATAGAAAGCACGGTGGGCGCAAAATCCAGGAAACTGACAAGCCGCTCCGTGACGCCGCCCGGCTCGATCTTCCCCGGCCAGCGGACCATGAAGGGCACATGCAGTCCCGAATCGTACATCCATCGCTTTGCACGTGGAATGCCGTCTCCGTGATCGCTGAAGAAGAAGACCACCGTATTGTCCGCAAGACCGTCCTCCGCGAGTTGAGCCAACAGGTCTCCCGCCCACGCGTCCATGGCCGAGGCCAGGTCGTACATGTGCGCCCAGTGCTTGCGAATCACCTCGGTGTCGGGATACCAAGGGGGAAGCGTGACGCGCGCGGGATCGTGTAGGCCGCCGGGAATGCGCGAAGCATAGTCCTTGGGGAGTTTGCTCAGGTCGCCGATCCGGGATTCGTGCGTGAATGTGCTGTTGAACACGGCGAAAAAAGGCTGCTCGGGATTCTTCCTGTTTCGCCAATGAGCCGCGTCGCTGCACGCGTCCCACGCATCGTCGGGCACATCGAACTGGTAGTCGGTCTTCACGTTGTTCGTGCAGTAATACCCTTCCCGGCGAAGGTACGTTGGAAAGCAGCGCACATGGCCGGGCGGAGTGTGTTTGCAACGCATGTGACACGTGCCCAACGTCGTCGGATACATGCCCGTAATCAGGCACGAACGGCTCGGCGCGCAGACTCCCGCGACCGAAAAAGCGTGCGTGTAGCGCATACCCTCGGCGGCGAGCTTGTCGAGATTTGGCGTACGGGCATACCCGTCGCCGTAACACCCAAGATGCGGCGACATGTCTTCGCACGTAATCCAAAGCACGTTAAGCGGTCGCGGCTTCGCCTCGGCTTGGGCCATTCCCGCGCACAGCGCCAAGCCCGCGGTCGAGCGCGAAAGAAACTGTCTGCGTGTAACGTGCTGCATCTTCACGGTTTCCCTGTGTCTGAGTAGTCGCGAGATTGGCTGCAGGCCCGCTACCCCATCGGCGGCCGCACCTCAACACACTCATGATCGAACAATCGGCAGTCGCCGTCAAGATCGCTCCTGGACCTTTTACCGGCGCCGCTTCCATCAAAAGCGGAGGGGCGCCCTCTCGCGAGAGCGCCCCTCCACGCGGCTGCGGTGGGTAAGTTACCGTGAGGTCATGGCGCCGCGATGGCGCCGCATTGACGGCCCATCCAGTACGGCACGAACTTGTCGAGCATCATATACGCAATGGGCGCGTTTGCGCCGCCCGCGAGGTCGCACGGCGTCTGCTGCCAGACATACTCGCCGTGCACGCGGTCGTGCGGCATAAGCGCGTATAGGGAATTGTCGGCGTCTTTATGCGGATACGCCGGATTCGCGCTGTTGTCCACGCCAACCATCCAGTTCGGGCCGGAGGCCAAATCGATCAACCCCGTTTGCAGCACCCCGCGCGGCACGCTGCGCGTGGAGTCGCCTGTGGCCGCGACGTAGCATGCGGCCATATGAGCGTTCAAGTGATCGCCCCCGTCCGTCTCCGCGGACTGCAGCAGGTGGTCGTTCAGCGCATTGATCTTGTCCGTGTTGGTTTCCAGCTTGCGGACTGCGTACAACGAGCAGGTTCCCAATACGTTTGCGAAGTAGTCGTCGTACCACTTGTCGTGGATTTCCATGCCGTCCGTGTCGTGCCACAACCAGAACCACGTGCCGTAGTCGTACTGCGATCCGTACTTCGCGTTATTCATCGAAATCCCCATCCTCGCCCACATCGTCACGAAACCCGGCGTGAAGTTGGTGATCTTGTTCGTCGGGCTGATGATGTTCCAACTATCGGCTATCAGCCGGTCGAGAATGCGCTCCGTAATAACCTGGCACTTCGCGCGCGTGGCCGTATCGCTGACGTTTGCCCACACACTCGCCAAACCAAACCCAACGCCGATGTAGGGATCGCGCGAGCTGTAGTCCAACCACACGTAGTTCTGCCACGGCGCGACGCAGGCTGCGTAGCCGTTGCTGTAATTCTGGTAATAGGACTGGTATGCGGGGTCATTGGCAAGCCCGACGAACCGCGGAAGATAGCCCGTCCTCCCCGTGGCTACCGTCGTCCAATCGAGCGTGTCGAGCACCTCGTTGATCTGAGTCAACGTAGCCGAATCGCCCGTCACCGCATACTTGCTGCACAGACCGCCCAAGTAATACCCGGTCAGCGTTGCGCTGTCGCCAATCGCGTGGTACTCGCCCACCGTCTGGCGCGTATAGTCCGTGTACCACATGTTCGCGGCTTGGCCATAGGGCATGTGATAGGTCTCGAAGATCGACTGGGCCTCGTCGGCGCGGTACGCCATCGCCTGATTCTGCGTGGCGTTCGCAACGGGCCACGGTGCGCTGTAGTACTTCCAGCTCACCCATTTCGCCCAATCCCCTTGGTCGGGCGTCAATCCAGGCATGCCCGCCGAGTCGACGAACGTCGCCGTGATGGTTTTCGCCGCGTTCATCGTGACAACGACCGGGTTAGTCGTGCCCGAGATCGATCCGGACCACCCCGAGAACGTCCACCCGTTGACCGGCGTCGCGGTCAGAGTGACGTTCGTCCCAGCCGCATACTGGCTGTAGCCATAGTATGCGCCCGGACTCACCGACACGGCTCCCGCGCCGTCGACTCGGGTCGTCAGCGTGTAAAGCGTATACGGGATCGGCGTCGCCTGAATATTCACCTCGTCGATGAACGCATCGTCGCTGCCGCTGTTCGTGCCCGACCGATACCGGATGCCGAACAGCGAATTGTTGTTGCACGTGGACGGCAGCAAGTATTCGCGAGCAGTCCAATTGACACTGCCCGTAAACGTTTGCAGAATGTTCCAGCTTGAGCCGTAGTTCGTCGTGTATTCGATGTAGCTCTTGTCCTGAGGAAACGCGTCGTACCCGCTCGTCTTGTTGCAGAGCGTCACCTTGACGTTCTCGTAGCCGGCCATGCTCTGCGCGCGGATGGCGTAGTCGCTGTTGTCCAACTCAAGCGACCATGTCCCCCAGTAGGTATTCAACGATTTCATCGAGACGCCGCTCGTAAGCCAGTTGCCCGCGCCGCTCTCGAAGCCGTCGTAGAACACCGTCTGGTAGTGCGCCGGCGGCATCGCCGGGAAATTCTCGTCGATCCCCGTTGGCAAGCTGCCTGCGACGGGGTCGATGAAGTAGCGGTAGAATCCCACCCAGCAGTTCAACGCAATGATGTCGTATCCGTGATCGTTAAGGTGAATGGCGTCGTCTCCGTTGTTGCCCCCCACCGACGATTTCTCCCACGGGTAGCTGGGATGCCCCCACGGAGCCGGGTACTGCGCCGGCGGAAACACCGAGTTATACCCCTCGTACAAATGCATCTGACCCCAGTTGTTGACGTACGTCACCGCGGCCCCATACTCGACCGCAAGATTGCGCTGCCGCTCGCCCAAGCGTGTGAACGCCTCGTTCAGCACGCGCGGAATCGGCGAACCGAGATTGGCCCACATCAACTGATTCGCTTGAATGTTCAGCGTGTCCCACAGATTGAGATAGTCGTAACTGCAGATCACGATGTGCGCGTCGGGACGGATGTTCAGAATGTGCTGTATCACGATTTCCATGTTGGCTTGAATCGTGTCGAACAACGCACTTTCCGCCGCCGCTCCCATCGACGCATACCAACCTCCCGCCGCTTGCCCGGCAAGAAAGTCGTTGCCACCCATGCTCAGGTGGACCAGGTCTATCGTCGGATTGTTGTTCAGTTCGCTCGTGATGAGAGCCAGGTTCGCGGGCAGCGCCCACCACGATGCCGTCGTCCCGCCGATTGCCGTCACATCTCCCTTTTCGATCACATTCGAGAAACCCGCGGACGCAAATACATCGCGAAGGTTTTGATAATTCCACATCGCCTGCGTCCAACTATCCCCAACCAGCAGAACCCGTGTGGTCTGTGCCTGCGCAACGCCGCCACCCAAAATGGCAAGCATCGTCGCCGCCACGACAAGCGTCGTGAAACGAACTTTCGTACAATTTGTCATGACATTCCTCTCCAGAGTGTCTTCACTCCCTCTCGTTCTGACAATCAATAGGAATGACTACCGAGCCGTGGGCACCCGAATCCCGATTCACCTCCCCGTTGAAGCGCCCGATTCCGCCCATGATTGCGGCACAACCCCCGCCTTCCGCTCCATTGGCTACAAATTGCAATTACAGGCTACCACAAATGGCATGACATATAAAGCAATTCTTCTGGTGCTACCAAAGCGATGCAGGCCGGAGAACTGCCCCCACAACGGCAGATCCAACATTTTCGACAGAATCCGGCAGAAACCGACAGGCCTTTGGCCCGTGCAAGTCCGTGTGCTCCACATGCTTGAGCCGCCACCACCTTTGATAGCAGTCCATGATCATGCTAAGGTCAGGGCCTTATGCACGAGTGAACGTCTGTTCGATTATTTGGGGGTACAAGCCATGACGAGGTCTCTTCGCTATACAGTATCCACCGCGCTGCTCTTGGCTGCTGCCTGCCTCCAGTCCGCGTCGGCGGACGAAGCGCTCACCGATGTCTTGACGCCCATCGGCCTGGGCGACATTAAGATCGGCGGAGAAATCGGGCGGCGGCTCGACAACACCGTCTATAAGAATCTGCTCGCGCTGGACACCGAGAACGTGTTCCTCGCGCCGTTTCGTGCGCGCAACCAGGAATCGGGGTACATCGGCCTGGGCAAGCTGATCGACGCGACGGTGCACTTCGCCGCGTATACGAAAGACGAACGCGTACTGGCGTTTAAGAAGCAGCTCGTGTCCGAGGCCATCAAGACGCAAGAACCCGACGGTTACATCGGCATTCTCATTCCCGCCAACCGCCTATGGGGGGTATACGACATCCACGAAATGTCGTACATGGTGCTGGGACTGACCAACGACTACCGATTCTTCGGCGAGGAACAGTCGCTCGTGGCGGCGAAGATGCTGGCCGATTTCATCATCGCGAAATGGTCTGCCGAACCGGGCCGCATTCCGAACACAAACAAGCGCGCCAACATGTACGGCGTTACCACCGGACTCGACGCCGCATTGCTGACGCTCTTCGAGACAACGAAAGATCAACGCTATCTGGACTTCTGCACCAAGTTCGAACAGTACAAGCTGGGCGAATGGAACTCGGCCATCAAGATGGACGAAGCGGGCCAGCCCTATCACATGGACGACGAGCGGCATTGCTACATCTTCATGTGCCTGTGCGTGGCGCAGTTTCAGTTGTATCACATTCAGCCCGACATGGAATTGCTCAAACAAACGCAGCAGGCCCTCGATTTTCTGACGCAGAACGACGGGCTGCTGATCTCGGGGTCGTGCAGTCTGAACGAGGCGTGGCACGATAGCCAGATCGGCAGCGGCAATGTGAGCGAAAGCTGCGCCACGGCATACCTCACGCGCATGTTGGATCGCTCGTTGCGCCTGTCGGGCAATCCGCTGTTCGGCAACATGATGGAACGCGCCGTCTACAACGCGCTGTTTGCCGCCGAATCGCCGGACGGCCGGCAGATTCGCTACTTCTGCGCGCTCGAAGGCCCGCGCGCCTACTTCGACCGCGATACCTTCTGCTGCCCGAACAACTACCGGCGCATCATGGCCGAGTTGCCCGCGATGGTCTGCTACCGTTCGGGCAACGGCGTCGCGGTGAATCTCTACACGCAGTCCACGGCGAAAGTCGATCTGGGCGGAGGCAACGTCGTCACCGTTCAGCAGGAGACCGACTACCCGACGTCGGGTCGCGTGAAGATTGTCGTCACGCCGGCGGAAGCGGTGGAGTTCCCCCTGAGCCTGCGTATGCCGAAGTGGTGCGCGAAAGCCAACGTGACGATCAACGGAGAGTCCGCGGCCAATGTGGTACCCGGCGATAGCCCTCACGAGATCCGCCGCACGTGGAAATCGGGCGATACCGTCACGCTCGAATTGGACATGCCGTGGCGCTTGATTCGCGGCCGCAAGTCGCAAGACGGGCGCGTCGCCCTCATGCGCGGCCCGGTCGTCTACTGCATCGGCTCCTCCAACAACGCCGATTTGCTTGCGAAGTGCGACAAGCCGAGCGACTTGATCGTCGATCCCAACTCGCTCGGCGCGCCCGTCGCGGACACGTCGGTACGTCCCAGCGGATTGAAGGTTATGGCAAAGGCGTGGATGCCCGGCAGCGAAACCAAAGACCCCGCGCCACTTGACGTCGTGCTAACCGAGTTTGCCGACCCAAGCGGCGTCACCACCTATTTCCGCGTGTCGGATTTGAGCAAAGCGGTCGATGATGAGTTAATGGAGAAAGTCACCGCAAAATAGTGGTCAAGACCTTTGCCCATCGTGAGTATCCATGAATCAGTCCCGCGCAGTCTTCACGACGACCGGGACTAAGGTGAATATCAGAAGAGGAAGACTATTGCGCAAAGAAGGAAGAGCAAAACGAAGAAGACAAGGAGAACCACTCTTGGTCCGGGGCCTTCGTAGCCTGGCCTGACAACGCGAATCTTGGTTTCTACAGGAATCTTGCGCTTGAGCAACTCATAGAGATCATCCAACGCGTCGCATCTGGAGAACGTAGAATTGCTGCGATTGAAGTACGTCACCCTCACCATCTGCACTTGACCTTGCTTGTTGGTCTTTGCGTATATTCCAACAATATCATCCCACACTACGCGCCACTCCTTTTTTGCCCAGCGTCCCAAAGCGGGATGTGAGTACTTCAGGATCAACCCCTCGTCGATTACGGTGACGAGTACGCTCCCGAAGAACGACAAGAAATTGACTGCAAGCAAGGCGAGGATGACTGATCTACAGCCAGCATCTACTAATGTTCCAAAACCGAAGAGGTGTGGTCCCTCGGGCGTTCTCTCTCTCAGATCGATGTAGGTACGCACACCCACCAATATCATATACAGCATCATAACCAACACATCAAAGCAAATGCGCAGCTTGAACATGCCCACATGGCTAGCTTTGACGTCCACAATCGCCGGTACATGTTCGTCAGACATATCTCGGTCGTGCCCCCTGGTTAAGAGCGTGGCGGCTGTTACTTCCCCAATCCGCCGTCGACTTGGATTATAGCACCAGTGATGTAGGCAGCGGTATCGCTGGCGCGAGACTTGGCGGTGCTGGAGAGGCCGTGCGAGATGCGCTTGAAGAGTTCTCCAAAGTCCCCAGTTTCCCCGCTATCGGGCCAATGGACTGACCAACTCTGACCGTCGGATGTCGATTACGTGTCCTGACTCGGGGCCATTCCGGGGTACAGCCTCTCCATGCACGTAGGGCAGATCCCATGACTAAAGACGGCCTCGGGATGCCGGATAAAATAGTGTTCGACGGGATGCCAATCCCCCTCGGCGCCTTTGAGGCTCTTACAGCTTGAACAGATCTGGACGATTCCACGCAGCGACTGAAGTTCCCAAAGGTAGTCTGTCAGCTTCTTGTTC
>JBHEKO010000364.1:0-5500 GCA_041859475.1 Candidatus Hydrogenedentales bacterium | reverse complement strand
CCAGCGCATTGACCGCCAATTCGCGATACTCGCGCCCTGTTGCGATTATGGTCGTGCCGCCTTTCTTGTCCAGCAAATAGATCCGGTCATTGGTTGCCAAGAGCGACGCCCAAATGTCGTTGGCATGGGCTGCGACCACACCTTTGTTCCGGTCTCGGCTTCGGTGCAGATCAGCATTTTCTTGTCGCCCATCGTGTAGAGCAAATCGCCGACGAGCACGGGCGACGATTCGTGCGGCGCGTCTTCGGTCATTTTCCAGACCACGTGCGTATCGGTTACGTCGCCCACGCCGCCCTGACGGACAGCATAAAGCTCGGCTGCGCCGGGTGAGCCGCCCGTGTTGATGAACATCAGCCCATGCCCGGTGACAATGCGCGAAATCGTGCTGTCGTCGCGGTACCGAACGCGCCAAATCTCGACGCCGGTCCGCGGGTCATGCCCCGTTGCGAGAAGGGCGCCATTGGTCACGAGTTGCGGCTTGCCTTCCACATCGACGATCACGGGCGTCTGATACGACTTGAGGTAGACGGGCTGAATGTCGGGTGTGTAGAGATCGGCCGGGCGGTTGTAGGTCCACACCGTTTCCCCGGTCTTCTTGTTCAAGGCCACCGTGAACTGTTTGTCGGTGCCTTCTTGCGTGACAATGAGGAGGTCTTCGAAGATGATGGGCGAGGACGCCGGGCCCTGCATGTGGTCGCAGTTCAGGTCGGTGCGACGCCACAGGACCTCGCCGGAGGACGTGTCGATGCAGGCGGTGCCGAACGTGCCGAAATGCACGTAGACGCGGCCCGCTTCCAACGCCGCGGACGGCGTGGCGTATGAGTTAATTGGATTGATGTGCTGTGGTTGCTCGACGTTGAACACGGGGATGTCATGGAGGACCTTTCCCGACTCCAGATCGACTCCGATTGCGTACAGAACTGTCCCGTCCTTCGGCGCACTGGTAAGCCAAATCTGGTTGTTGAGAACGACGGGGGTCGAGTGTCCGATATCGTGAATCTCCGTCTTCCAAAGGATGTTCTCCGTCTCGCTCCAATGCAGCGGGAGCGCGGTGGCATCGGTTCGCCCGTCCTGCGTTGGACCGCGCCAATCGGCCCAGTCTGCCTGGGCTTGCGTGGCGCAGACGCAACAGGCAGCTGCAAAAATCAAGGCATATGAACGCATGGTTAACCTACCCCCTTTTTCAAAAGCCGCCATCCACGCCATGTGGACGCGGCGTTGTGGCCGGTTCCTTCTATCGACACGTACTGACTTTGCGGGCCTCAGTTAATCAGAATTCGGCTGGCGACTCAATAACATGTTTCTTCCCGGTGGTGGAACTTCGCGTTTAAGCGCGAGTCGCCATTCCGTGCGGGCGAAATCCCAGGCGATCAGCCCTTGAAACAACCGGGGTGCGCTTCTATGATGATTGCGGAGAACTTGCCCGTGATGGTCGTGGGCAGGTCTACGCAGGGGGAACCTCGGCCAGAACCTAGTCAACGCGTTGGAGTGGAGCTTCGACCGATCTTCCGGCAAGCAATGCATGTCGCGGCGCGTGAGCGTTCGCGCACACAGACGCGCAAGGTTCCAGGCCTGGGCGCAACGCCCAGAGAGGAGTACGTGCCGTGTCACAGAAGACTGACCGCCGGACGTTCGTGAAGAGTGCGCTGGCAGCGCCTGCCGCGATAGCCCTTTCCATGCAGGCGGGCGCAGAGGCTCCAGCCGGACAGGCGGCGGCTCCGAATACCGCCGCCGCTGCAACACTCCCCCAAGGGCGCATCGGCAACATGCAGGTCAGCCGCCTCTTGCTTGGAGGCAATTTGCTGACGCACTACACGCACAGCCGCGACCTGCAGTACGTGTACAAACTCGCTGCTCACTACAACACCGACGAAAAGATCCTGGAGACCTTGGCGCTGGCGGAGCAGAACGGCATTAATACGCTCGTTGTGCACACGGTGCCTCAGATACTAAGCACGTTGCGGAAATACCGCTTCGAGATGGGCGGCAAGATACAACGGATCATCTGCCCGACGGCGCCTGTAGGAAACGACCTGACGGAGTACGCCAACCAAGTGAAGTCCCTTGTGGACGACGAGGTGGAGGCGGTCTATCTGTGGGGCGTCCACGCGGACAAACTGGTCGCCGAAGGCAGGGGCGATGTGATCGCGAAGCTGGTCGGCATCGCGAAGGAACACGGCATCCCGTCCGGCGTCGGCGCGCATGACCCGGCCGTTATCATGGAATGCGAGAAGAATAAGGTGCCCGCGGACTTCTACATCAAGACGTTCCACCATCACAAGTACGCAACCGCACCGAAGCCGCACGAAATCACCACGCCGTACAATGAGATACCGGGATACTGGTGCCGGGACCCTCAGGAGATGATCGACTTCATGGCGACGGTCGAGAAACCGTGGATTGCCTTCAAGGTCATGGCAGCCGGGGCTATCCCGCCTGCAAGCGCGTTTCAGTACGCGTTCAAGAACGGCGCCGATCATGTCCTCGCAGGCATGTTCGACTTCGAGATCGCAGAGGACGCAGGAATCGCGCGCGAGGTCTTGGCCGACATGGACAGGAAGCGTCCGTGGAGAAGCTGAGCACCGTGCTTCGCTTGCGTCCGGCGTGGAAAGCGGTGACGGCGCATCCGGTATGGTGCGTACTGGCCGCGTGCCTTGTCGTGCCGCAGATCTCGCTTGCGGGAGAGGCGTCGCCCGCCCTTTCGGAAGAGCGCGATCCCTCATTTTTCGCGTTGTGCATGGACACGCACGACAGTCAGAAGCGCACCCTTGAGGAACAAGCCGCGCTGTTGAAGGAACTGGGGTACGACGGCGCAGGCCATCTCTGGCTGGACGGCCTCGCCGAACGCATCCAAACGCTCGATGCCCACGGCCTCAAGCTGTTTCAAGTCTACCTGCGCGTCAACATCAAGCCGGACGCCGAGCCGTATGACCCTCGTCTCAAAGAATCCTTGGCGCTGCTGAAAGACCGCGATGTCATGCTTGCCTTGCTGATTAGTGGAGGCGCACCTTCGGATCCGGCAGGCGATGCCCGTGCCGTCGAGCTCGTTCAGGAGATTGCCGACATGGCAGCCAAGGCCGGAGTACGCGTCGCGCTCTATCCCCATTCCGGGGATTGGCTCGAGCGCGTGGAGGATGCGTTGCGCGTCGTTCAGAAGGTGGATCGCCCGAATGCCGGTGTCATGTTCAACCTGTGCCATTGGTTGAAAGTAGACGACGAGAAGAATCTGACACCGCTGCTGACTGCCGCCATGCCTCGCCTGTTCGCCGTGAGCATCCACGGCGCGGATCGTGCCACGGAAATTCGCGCGGGAACAGGCAATTGGATACAACCCTTGGATAGCGGGACCTTCGACGTGGGCGCGCTCCTGAAAACGCTGAACGGCTTGGGGTACCGGGGCCCGATCGGTCTTCAATGCTACGGCATTCCAGGCGATGCACGCGATCATCTCGCGCGGTCCATGGCTGCGTGGCGTCGATTCACGGAAGAACGCAAGGCCAAGACTTCCGGCCCGGACTTGCCCTAGTAGTTCGTTTCAATCGAGATTTGGAGTCGCGAAGTCCTGCAGCCTGGGAAAGAGCCGGCTGGAAGCCAGCGCTACAAGTCACAAGATCAGAAGAGCCGGCTGGAAGCGAGCGCTACAGGTCACAAGATCAACCGATTCGATACCCTGGGCCGCGTTCAGGATCGCTACTCGCCTTTGGCCCCGGATGAAATCCACATGCGGAGGGTGTGCAGGTCGTTTTCCGAGAGTTCCTCGGCATCCTTCGGCATCTTGGGAAGGTAAACGCCGCGGATGTGGAGGACCATAGGGCTATTGTCGGGCGCGCCGGGCATCACGGCAGGGCCAGCGTAGTCGCCTCCTTTGAGAATTCCGGTGTGGGTAGAGAGGTCAAGGCCGGCCTCTGCGTCTTGTCCGCGATGGCACTTGATGCAGTGGCGTTCGAGAAGCGGGGCAATGTCGTTCTTGAAGGTGATCGACGCTGCCTGGGCCGGATCGATGGGCTTGGTATGCGGGGTGTATTTCGCGTCCGAGGCTGTATCCATGCCGATTGCGGGTGGAGGTGTGCTTGCTTTGGGGCCGCCTTTGTAGGCACCAACGACGGCAGTCGCACCGGATACTCCATCGACACCCACGATGGGCGTTCCTATCCCGAATCCGTAGACCAATCGACCGCCGCTGGACCCCGCGAACGTTACCAGAACCGCCAAGGCCACGGCGTTGAGCGCTGCGAGTCCCGAAAGAAACCTTCCGCCCGAGCGCACGCGGAAATGGCTGGCGACGAGAAGAATGGAAACCACGAGGGGCAGAGCCGCAATGGAGAAGCCCAGCAAGCGATGGTGCGTCACGACGGTCTGGATTTCGTCGTTGGCGAGGGCCACGAGTTTCGCCGCGGCGCGTTGGCCCGTGAGTGCGGCTACAATAGCGACGAGGCTCGCGAAAAAGAAATACGCCGCGGAAAACAGGCGCAGGCCTGGCCATCGCTTGGGAGCAAAGAAGGCTATGAAAACCAACGGCACTCCAAGGAGCGCAAGGCTGATGGGTAGGTGCACGGAAGCCGCGTGCATGGCGTGGGACGATTCGAGCGTTCTTGTTAAATCCATTGGCAACTGCTGGGTGCGGGAATGGGGACCGCAACTTCCGGTTGTAGTTCTGAGACTCGCCAGCTTGCATTGGAGCAGAATATGCTGCCGGACTTCAACAATCGCGAGATTCATATCGAGAGTAGCTGCTGCAAGCGCACGACGCGTTCGTGAGGAAAGGACTCCGCGGCCGAAGAGAGCATCCAGGCCATGATAGCAACTCGTACAGCGATTTGCCGCTCGCGCTTGAATCCCCCACATCGCCAAGGAATAATCCAGAAACGGGCTGCCAAACCGCAACCACCGGAAGAAAGATGTATCAAGATGAGTTGCTCGCGAAGATTGGGAGGATTTGCAGCGCTGCTATGGGGGATCGCGGTCACGATGCTCGTGGCAATTCCTGTCGCAGCAGATGGTGTCGCGGCTCGGTCCACAACCAGTCTGGATGGTGCTTGGTCATTCCGGCTCGACCCGGACAGCGCCGGTGAAGCGGAGGGCTGGTTCAAACCCGAGGTGTCTTTTTCGGATACGATTCAAGTGCCGGGGGCGTGGGACGCCCAGGGGTTTGGTCCGGAAACCGAGAAGCTGCGCCATAACTTCATCGGCAAGGGATGGTACGCGCGCACCATCGAACTGCCCGGCGATTGGCAAGGCCGCAGCGTGTTTCTCTGTTTCGGGGGCGTCTATCGAGCGGCCAAGGTGTGGATCAACGGTACTCTCGCGGGCGAGCACTTGGGGTATGTTTCCAACTTCGAGTTTGACGTCACGCCATCTATCCAAGCAGACGCGCCAAATCGTGTGGTCATTCAGGTGGACTCGGAGCAGCGCTGGGAGAAGGACGCATTGCAAGGCTGCATGGACGTCATCGACCACCTGTTCACGTACTGGGGCGGTATCTGGGGTCATGTCTCCCTCG
>JBHEKO010000759.1:0-5689 GCA_041859475.1 Candidatus Hydrogenedentales bacterium | reverse complement strand
TCCCGTTCGGTCAGGAACGCAGGCGGCTTAGGATTGAGCCGCTGGAGCCGGACGAAGCGCGCCGGGTTCGATGCAATCACCCCGGTCTCTTCGGCCCACGTGAAGAACGAGCGCACCGCCGCCTTGAGCCGGTGCAGTGTCGCGGGCGAGCAAGGCGCGCCTCTGGTTCCCTCTGTAATCGCCGGACTGCTCAGCACGTCGTCCAGCAACGCGGGCGTCACATCGGCCGCAGCGAGGCCCGGTCGCCGCGAGGCCAGTACGGACGCCACGCGTTGCAGGTCGCGCGTGTACGCGGACACGGTACGCGGTGAAGCCCCTTGCGCTTCGAGCCGTCGTGCGAAGGCGTCTACGGTCACTCGGAGCGGTTCAGGACCTGCCTGCGTCAAGGCTCCAGCAGGCAAGCTAGGCAGAAGCGTCAGGGCTGTTGCCGTCGGCATCGCGATTCTCCTTCTCCTGGCTCCGGCCCATGGGCAGGTCCTTGGGCAGCGGCAGCTTGTCTATGCGCCCGGTTTCCTTGGCCCACAGGAAAAACATCCGCAACACGCGCACGGTTTTGTCCACGGTAGGTTTCGCGCGCTCGGTCCCGCTGGGCAGCCGGAGCAGTTCATCGCTCTTCAGAAACTTCCCCACGTGCGGCGGCAGAATGCTCGCGAGTTTCCTGTCTGCGCCGAAGAACGCTTCCACCTGCTCGCAATCCTTCGAATATGTGTAAATCGTCCGCGCCTTCTTCCCTTGCTCGCGCAGGTGCTCCAAGTAGGCCTGCGCCGCTTCGCGCAACGTGATGTCCTTGCTTTTGTCCATGCTCGCTTTCCTTCTTGCGTTTCCGCGTCGGCCCTTTGCCGTCGCGTGACCACATGGACGCTCTTTGGCGGTGCAAAAGCAAGTCTTTATGCCGGGCCCGGCATAAGAACTTTTATGCCGAGTGTCGGATTATGCCGAGCGAAGCGGCACGGGGAGCGAATGACGGGGTTTCTCGCAAATTTGCTCGGCATAATTAGAGGCCTTTCAGGAAAGCAAGTACTGCGTCATCGGGGCGATAGCGGGCGGTCGAGGTGTTCACTGGCGCGGTCTTTGCAATCGCCTTTTCCTTAATCTCGATGTCGGCGTGGAGATACATGCGCGTCGTTTCAATGGATTCGTGTCCGAGCCACATGGCGATGATCGAGCAATCGACGCCGGCTTGCAGCAACTCCATGGCTGTCGTGTGCCTCAGTGCGTGTGGCGATATCTTTTTGTTGCGCAGCGAAGGACATGTCAGGCGCGTTGTCGCCAGATGCTTCTTCAGCCGGTCTTGGACGGCGTCGACGCTGAGTTGGCCGCCGCGCGCGTTTGGGAAAAGGAAACCGGCGGGAGGACAATCTTGTTCTTTAAGCCAGGCTCGAAGCGCGTCGATGGATTCTTTTCGCAACGGCGTGCAACGTTCCTTGCGCCCCTTGCCGAAGCATCGAATATGTGGTCCCGTATCCAAGACCACATCCTGCCGTCGCAAGCTCACCAGTTCTGCAACTCGCAATCCGGTCTGGAGCGCCACTAATAACAACACTCGATCTCTCCGGCCGAACCACGTCTTAGTGTCCGGGACCGCCACCAGTTGTTCCATTTCGGTGTGCGTGAGGAATTGAATTTCCTTGCGTTTGAACCGTTTCATGGGCAAGGCCAGCATTTGTTGGGCCAAGGCCGTGCACGATGGTTCGCGAAAGGCCACAAAGCGAAAGAAAGCGTGAATGGCAGCCAAGCGGGCGTTGCGCGTTCGTGGGGTATTTCCTCGTTCCTGCTCCAAATGATTCAAGAAGGAACCTATGAATAAAGCGTTCAAATCGGCAATTTCCAACTGGGTGGGCTGTTTGCCAAGTTTTGCTTGTGCATAGGTCAACAGGAGACGGAATGTGTCGCGGTAACTGGCGATGGTGTGTGGGCTGGACTGACGCTGGTGCATTAGCCGCTGAGTGAAGAACGCCTGCAGGAGTTCGGGAAAGGAAAGCGGTTTTTTCATGAGAAAGTCCTCCGATTCCCTCGGTCCAACCTGGCCGTCACCGCCGCCAGCAGTTCGGGAATTGCGGACAAATACCAGTAGGTGTTTGCCGGATTATTGTGGCCAAGGAAAGTGGAAAGCTCCGGAAGCCGCCGCTCCGCGTCCTCGTCGTTCTGGTACCAGTTCGTAATCGTGCGGATAGCGAAACAATGGCGAAATGCATGGACAGAAATGCGGCGCCCGCCGGGTTCGATTTCCGCCACCTCGCAAAGTTTGCGCAACACGGGGTTGACGCTTCCAACTTTAATCCGGCGCCCTCGTTCGGTCACAAAGAAATGCGGGCCTGCATGCGGGTAGAGTCGGTCCCTCTCCTCTTTGTATACCAGCAAGGCCTTTCGTGTTGTTGAATGAATGGGAACCCAGCGTGATTTGCCGAACTTGGTATTACGGACATGCAGCAGCAAACGCTCGAAATCCAAATCCGCCAGATCAAGCTTCACCGCCTCGCCAACCCGCATGCCCGTTACCACCAACAGCCCAAACAAGGTGGCGTACGTCGTTTCCGGAAGGCCCCTGCGCGAACGAAGTCGCTCGGTAGCCTTGAGCAGTCGCGCGATTTCATCGGAACTGAACAGGTATGGCGGATTTCTATGCGCGGCCGGATATGGCAACAAATCGCAAGATAAAACTTCCGTTCGGGGCTCGAAGGCACTGATAAACTCAGTAAAGTGACGCACATAGCAAAGCCGTCTTGCCTGTGCCCCCGGCGTGGATGTGGCCAACTGCGTTGCCCATTCAAGCGCAAGCGCTGAAGTAATCACACCCGCGCCTTTTTCTCTCATAAATGCCACAAAGGACTCCAGAATGTTGTCCGCCTTGTCCAGTTTAAACCCCATGGAGCGTCGCAAATCCAGATATTGTTTAAGTCGCTTTTCGAGCGTTTTCATTGGACATCTCCCGGCCACGGCTGTGCCAGCGCGTGCAATTTGTCTGTGTCCAATTTCGCGTAAATCGCGGTTGTTTTCGTGTCCTTGTGACGCAGCACCTCGCTGATCTCGAAGAGGGTGAATTTCTCCTCCAACATCCGCTTCGCAAGCGTGTGCCGCAACAGGTGGCCGCCCCCGCGGATGCCTGTGACACCCGCGTTTCTCATGGCGCGACGCACAACGCTGCCAACGGAGCTGGGACCTTCAAACCCACCATACGGAGCGGTCATCCGGAGAAAGACAAACGGGGAGTTGCGCTCCGCTCGCGCGTATCGCAAATAGTCAACAAGCGCCTCGCCAACATCCTCCGGCAGAGGGAGTTGGGCTTGCCGTTCGCTTTTTCCGCAGGCGCGAATCTCGCCGCGTTCCCAGTCAATATCCGTCAGGCGCAGAAAAGCCACTTCTCCCACGCGCAATCCCAGGCGCGAGAGCAATAGCAGGATCGCATAATCTCTTTTCCCGATGGGCCTGCCGCGGTCGCATGTCTTCAGCATCGCCTCCACCTGCTTCACCGTCAGATGCTGCGGCAATCTCGAGAGACGCCAATGCGCCACGGGGGGCACTGCCGCCGCGAGGTCCATCTTTGTTTCCCCTTTCGCGCGCAAAAAGCGGCAGAAGGTTCTCAATGCGCTGGTCAACCTGGCGGTTGTAGCCGGGTACTTGGACTTGGCATGCCGCGATACAAAGTTCAGAACGTCCTTGCCCTTTAGTCGTCCAGGCACTACCTCCTTCTTTCCGAAAATCTCCTTTAAAAACACCCGTGCCTTGGGCACAATCGTTTTCACGGTGGGAGGTTGAAGCCCCCTTTCCTCCAAGAGGTATTTTTCGAAGCGTTCCAAGAGCAATTCGCTTGAACTCGAAACCTGTGACGACGTAGCGACGGGGGCGATGACTTTCTCGTCTCGGAGGTATTCGAGCAAGTCCCGTGCGAGTGCGCCAGCCTGCAATCCTATCTGTCTTGCGTGCTTGTTGCAGAACTGCCGGAGCATTTCTTCATTGAGCGAATGAATTGTCTTGCCCTCTTTCTCCATCCATAACGTGAGCGCGCAGATCGCTCGTAACCGTCCCAAAATTGACCCATAGGAATATCCCCGCTCCTTGAGCAGGGTGGCATACCCGTCCATGTAAGGGCCTATCGGCCCTGTTCCCAAACCCTTCGTTCTCGGAAGCATGCACACGTCTTTGATCATTTCTTGTTTTCTCCTTTCTCAGTTGGAAAACCAGGAGAAAAACTTCGTCAAAATTATGCCGAGCGATCAAACCAGTCCCAGGGAATCAGAACCGGACAACTTCCCGATTTTTCCGGTACATATTTATTGAGAGTCAACGTTCGGCAGCGACGCGCTCGGCATAATCCGACACTCGGCATAAAAGTTCTGAAAGGCAATCCCTATGCGCGTGAAAAGTACCGTCGTTATTGGCCTTTGCGTCGCTTTCACTTTCGTCGGATGTGCGCACAACAGGCCGCCGGGCCGCGTAGTGAACGCCATTCACGCCGTAAACCTGTACGCGCCGGAGTATGTGCGCGAGTCCAACAAGGCGCTCGAACAAGCCAAGCACCCGGACGCGGAACGGTTGTGCGGTATCGGCGAGCGATTGGCCGACGCGCTCGATGCGCTCGACCGTTGGGCCGCGAAACAGAAGGCCATCGATGAATCCCGCTGATGTGCTCAAGGCAACGAAGCCGCCGTGCTGCGCGCAGGGATGACGCTCGTCGCGTTGGGTGCGGAGCTCGTCGCGGGCCGTATCGACGACGCGCTGGCGCGTGCGGGCGCGGCGTCGCGTAAGTACCCGGAGTGGACTGCGCTCGAAGAGGCTGCGATTGCCGTGCGGGCCGAGACGCGCGAGGAAGAGCAGATACCGGACATCGAACAAGCGATCATGAGGTTGGTATGGGCGACGGTAAAGGCCGCGATACACGAAGCGTTGATCTGAATTCACTGACGCGCGACGAACAGAAGCGCTTGCGCGCCGCGCTGGCGAGTCCCGCGTCTTGGGGATGCCATTACCTGCGCAACCGCGACGGTTCGCCGCGCGAGTACTGGCCGCACCAGACCGAGGACCTGCTCGCGTCGGAGAAGAACATCATCCATCTCGACGGACGCGGCGTGGGAAAGACGATTGCCTTGTCCACCGCCGCGCTGCATTACGCGTTCATCACGACCGGCGGACAAGGCCTTATCGCCGCGCCCCAGCAAGGGCATCTGGATACGATCATCGAGGAGATCGAGTTCCAGCTTGACGCAAACCCGTTGCTGATGAAGAGCGTCGCGACCACGCAGCACGGCAAGCCGAAGATTCATCGCGAGCCGTATTTTCGCATCGAATTCGCGAACGGCACAGTGTTGTACTTCCGGCCTGCGGGACCGTATGGCGACGCGTTCCGGTCGTTGCACGTCGATCGCATTTGGGTCGATGAAGGCGCGTGGCTGTCCGAGCGGGCGTGGAAAGCCCTGCGGCAATGTCTCAACGCCGACGGTACGCTACGCATCTACTCGACGCCGAACGGGTTGCGGGATACGACGTACTACCGGCTCACGTCGTCAACGCAATTCCGCGTGTTCCGCTGGCCGTCGTGGACGAATCCAAATTGGTCTCCATCACGCGAAGCGGAGTTGCTCGAATTCTACGGCGGGCGCGATACGGCGGGATGGCAACACGAGGTCGCGGGCGAGCATGGCAAGCCGAGCTACGGGGCATTCAACGTGGAGTTCCTCGGGCTATGCCGGCA
>JBHEKO010000273.1:0-26903 GCA_041859475.1 Candidatus Hydrogenedentales bacterium | reverse complement strand
TACGCGCAGCGCCACCCACACCTTCAACGAAGAGGATCTGGAGTTGTTCGCCTCGGTGGCGGCGCAGGCCGCTTTCGCGATCGACAATGTGCAACTCTATCAACGCATGGTCGAGACGGAGAAGAAGCGCGCCAATCTGGGGCGTTTCCTATCGCCGTCGATTGTCGAAGAGATCATGCGCAAGGATGGCGTGCTCGAACTCGGCGGCGCCGAGCGCATCGTGACGACGTTTTTCTGCGATATTCGCGGCTTCACCCCCATTGCCGAGCGCCTGCCCGCAGGCACGTTGGTGGATATGCTCAACGAACATTTCACCGCCATGACCAAGATTATCTTCGATTTCCAGGGCACCCTCGACAAGTACATCGGCGATGAAATCATGGCCGTGTTTGGCTCGCCACTGAATCGCGACGACGACGCGCTACGAGCCGTTTCCGCCGCCTTGACGATTCAGGCGCGCAACCACGAGTTTAACGTGAAACGCCAGGAAGCGGGTCTCCCCCCGTTTGAACTGGGTATCGGCGTCGCCACGGGCGAGGTCATCGCGGGGCTGGTAGGCTCCCCGGACCGCATGGAATTCACCGTCGTGGGCGACCGCGTCAATACTGCCCGGCGGCTCTGCTCGATTGCCGAACCAGGCCAGGTGGTCATCGCGGATACGACCTATGACGTGGTCAAGAATCGCGTGAAAGCGCGCGCCATCGGCACCGTTATCCTGAAAGGGAAAGAAGAGGCCGTCCATGCGTTCGAGGTCGAGGCAATCCTTCCGTAGCGCGGATCTTATTCGCTCCCCACGACCATGAACTTCACGACAGCCCCAATAAGCACTGCGGCAACCGCCAGCAGAACGGCGTGCCCGCCCCACAGTTTCAGGAAGCCGGGCGCGGGCGCCGGTTCCTGAGCCGTCTCCGAAGCGGCGACAGGCGATTCTTCCACTGGAGGAGGAGTTGATCGCTGAAGGCGCTCTTCCGCCATTTGAGTTGCGCGTTGGGCAAGGTCGTATTCAATCTGAGACACCCATACCGAACCGGAAGCCGTCTGAACGAGCTTGTCGCCACGGCGCTCGCGAGCCTCTTTCTGCAATTCGAGCCACTCTTCTTCGGTTACTTCGGCTCGGTCAACGATGGCATCCGCTTGAAACGTTTGCTTCGCGACGGGAACATCTGGAAGAGGACTCTCCAAGCGGAACATAATGGCTTTGCCTTGTTGGAGGAGGAAGACCCCATAGACCGGCTCATCGGCGTTCTTGAGGTCGAGTCGGTAGCGAGTGTTCTGCTCGAAGGTGAGCCCTGCTCCGAGGGTGGCGCAGGCAGCTAGAATCAGAAGGAGTCTCATGGCTCCAGTATAGGAATCGCGCCGGGTTCTGACAAGTCGAAATCGCGGCGCGCCTCCGCGGCTGGCAGCGAAAGGATAGTCGGGTTTACTCCATGGAAGTTGCGGTATTCATCGGTATTGCCGGGACGGTCGTTGTTTTGCTGCTCACCTTGCGGGCGTGGCAGCGCAACACGCACGCCGCATCGGGAGTGTCCAAGACCGGCGCTCTCGAGATGGTCTGTTCAACGTGCCGCAGACCGTTGATCATTCACCCCCACCAACTCGTTACCCTGTCGAGTCCCGAGATGGCGTTGTGCGTCCGCATCCAGCCCGGATTGCGGGGAAGAAAGCTTGCGGAATTTGTCTGCCCATACTGCGAGGCCTCGCATGCGTTCGCCGTGGACAAACGCACCCCCGAATGGATCGGCGCGAACCTCTACTCGCCCCAAGCCAAAACCTCGACGTGCATGGAGTGCGGCAAGCCGCTTCGCAAAGCCCCGTGGCCGCCGATGTATTACGACGGACGCCTCAACGAAGCCCCCGAGCTACACGCCGACCTTGGGCTCGTGTGCTCGCGTTGTCAGGCCGTCACCTGTGTCTCGTGCGTGAAAGATGCAACACGCAAGCGCACAAAAGATGGCTCGTTCGTTTGCCCCCGATGCCAGCGTGCACCCGTGAACCGCGTGTTTCACCCGGAAATGTAGCGAGCAAGGCAAGATACGCGCTATTCCCCGTCGAAGTTCGTCAAGGGGAAGGACGCCACCTTCCCCGCCCGCTTGAACGGCAAGTAGATGTAGCGCACCTTGCCGATGATCGACTTGACCGGAACGGTCCGCTTGTACTGCTTGCCCCCCGGCCCCATCGTTCCGTATTCGTCGCTGACCGTCACTTCGCCCGTGTCAGGGTCAATCAGCCAGCGACTGCTATCTTCGCTCGCGTTCCGGTTGTCGCCAAGCACGAGAATCTCGTTTTCGGGTACCGTCACCGCCTGAAGAATGTAGTTGATCGGCTCGTAGATATACGGCTCGGACGCGTATTTCCCGTTAATCGAGAGACTCCCATTGTCCTCGGAGATCGTGTCGCCCGGCAGGCCCACTATCCGTTTCACGAGAAATGCGCCCTTTTGCGTGGGGTCGCGCAGGACAACAATGTCGCCCCGGCTGTAGAACGATTCCGGCGTGGCAAACAAGTAGTCGCCCGGCAGCAAGGTCGGCTCCATGGAACTGGACGGAACCTTGAACGGAACCGCGCCCAGAATTCCGAAGAAGTAAATGGGAACCAACGACCCAACGATAACGATTGCGGAAAAAACCACGCGACCGCGCGAGAGGTTTCCAATGACCTGCGGCATTTCCATCCTATTGCGCGAGCTTCGCTTGCACTTCGCTGCGAAGCCTCTGGGCTACCTCGCTGCCCGGCTCGAGCTTCAGCGCCTCGTCGAGGCACGTCAGCGCTCGTGCAAAGTCGGGCTTGCGGGCCAGCACGCGCGCCTCGTTCAACCACGTGAAGAAGACCTGATCGTTCCGCCGGGCCTTCGCCCGCGCTTGCTGCCAAGCCTTTGCCGCTACTTCCCAGTCCGCCTCCACTTCGAAATTCTCCGCGGCAAAGAAGTTGACCGCATAGTCTTGCAGCAATTCGTAATCCTCGGGCTTGAGTTCCGCGGCCTTCTTCGAAAGCTTCATCGCTTCGAAGTACACCTTCTTCTTGTCCCACTTGTGCGCTTCTTGAATGGCGGGCCAATTGATGAGGTAGATCTGCGCCAGGTTGTACTTGTAGTCGGGATTCTCGGGATCGAGGTCGATTGCCTTTTCGAGGTACTGCAGCCCCATCCGGTAGTCGCCGGTATGGCAGTAGTGAATACCTAAATTGTTGTGCGGAAGACTCAGTTTGGAATCCTCGGCGATGGCCAGCTTCCACGCCTTGAGCGCCCCCATTTGGTCCCCTTTGGAGTCGTAAAGAAACTCTCCGTAGTAATTCTGGAGGCGCGCATTCTTCGGGTAATGCCCCAACAAAACGGTGTACGCCTTCTCGATCGACTCATAACGGCCCTGCATCTGCTTGAGCCGATCGGCCGCATCTTCCTTGGACCCTTCCTCGGTGAGTTTCCGCGCAATCTCGGCGTCCCATTCCGCCATGCCCTGCTGGAGCATATGATAATCGCGCACCCCGGCAACCAAGGCATCCTCCTCCGCAGGCAGTTGATTCAGATAGTCCAACTCGGGAGGGAAAATGGGGGCCGCGAGCGCCGCGGCACACAAGACGAGTCCTATCGTCAAAATCTTGACCATACCCATGACGCCTTTCGGGGTTGACTCAAGCAAGCCAGGAACCAGCGGCATCGTTCCCCCGAGCGTTGTCGCCGTGCGTCAATAGAGTGCCGTGTTCGCAGGCAAAAATCCAGCGCCGCGGTTCCATCAAACTGCGACGCGCATTGGTGCGGTATCCGGATCAACGCCACCAAACCTGCGCGGACACAGCTCGCAGTGTGCGAAAGCCAAACCGTTCATAGAGACGGCGCGCGGGATTGTCCGCGGTGACTCCAAGAGCCAATCGCGCATACGCAGCCTCACGAAAGCACTGCGCCGCCTCGCGAAGAAGAATGCTGCCTGCGCCAAGCCCTTGCCATTTCCGCGCAACGGCAATCTGCAAAATGAACCCCACTTGAGGAGCGGCTTCGCATCCAAAGACAACCCCGGCAAGCTGCCCGTCACGACGTATGCCGCGAATAAAAGCGGGCCTGGTTCGCCCGAAACCGCCGCCAGCCGCACTCGCAATAAAGGTCAATGCTCCTTCTCGGCTTCTGACCTCTCCGTGAAGACGCTGCCCCGGATGACCCTGGTAGGCATCCACCACGACATCGGCGGCCTCCGGCCAATCGCTCTCGGTGAGAGGCGAACTGGTCCGCAATCCCGGCGACGCCAATCCCCGCGACGTCAGGTGGACCATCATGAGCATGCGCTCGATGCGTTCGAATCCAAGGCCCTCGAAGACGCCGTCTGTTTTCAGCGCACACAGCGGGATGGTCTCGACCACAATTCCCAAGACTCCTGAGTCCCGGTAGCGCCGCACGATCCAATCGACGAGGTGCGACTCCAGTCCTTGTCCCTCGCACCGGCGCAAAACGTGGATGAAGGAGATGTGGGCCAAGCCATCGCGAAGCACACCCAGCAGCATGGCCTGAGCGCCCTCGTCGTCAAGTACGGCGCAGCCCGTCACCGAAGGATGTCTGAGAGATGCATTCACAGCCGCCGGACCGGTTTCCAGGTACGAAAGGGCGGCTGCGGAACCGTAGAGCGCGGCCAGCCCGCTGGCAATTTCATCCGCAAACTCGGCGAAGTTCGCGGGAAGTCTCGTGATGCTTTCGACTCGTATCATACTGCCAGATAATAGCTTATATCTCAGGCATCAGCGTAGCGCACGCCCTGGCCGGGCACTTGTGCTACCATATCCGCCAATTACCCTTCTTGGAAGACCAATGCTGGACGATCACGAACACGAGTCATACCGCCGGTTTCACGAGCGGCGCCACCGCATGCTGCTGGACCTCCTGAATCGCCATGCGCAGCCCCTGCAGAAGCGCTGCCTCGACATCGGCGGCGGGGGCGACGTGGCCGGCGCCGGGGCGTTCATTCGCGAGCGATATGCCGAAGAGATGCACGCCGTGGACTTGGGCGACGACGTCGAAAAGGGGCGGCAACGCGGCGCGATTTCCGTGGCGTGCAATGTCGATTGGGAACGCCTTCCGTATGAGGATTCCTTCTTCGACCTGGCGCTCTTTGCGTCCGTCGTCGAACACTTGTACAACCCGCACGCCGTGCTCCGGGAAATTGCGCGCGTGCTGCGCCCAGGTGGACTGCTCGTGCTTGAGGCCCCGAACGCCGTCGCCTTGGGCCGTCGTCTGGATGCGTTGATGGGGCGCAATCCGTTTCGCTGGTTCAACCAATACAACGCCGTCGAGAACAAGAGCCTGATGATCTATTGTGCGGTGTTCTACACGCCGGAAGAAATCGAGGCGGCGCTCGCCCCCGAATTCGAAATCGTTGAGCATCGATACTGCATGCATGCTCCCCCGGCGAATCCGCTCAAGCGATTATTGCGCGAGTTGGCATTCCGGCTGAACCCTCGTCTGGGCGATTGCTTCTTCGTCGTCGCCCGCCGCAAGGAGTAGCCGGTGACCCGCTCGATTCGCGTCCGCCTCGCGGTCATGATGTTCCTTCAGTATTTCACCCTCGGCGCGACCATGCCGATTCTCGGGCATTACCTGAAGAACTACCTCCTTTTCGAACCCATGCAGGTGGGCAAGGTCCTCGCCATGCCGGCGGTGGCCGCATTCATCGCACCATTCTTTGCGGCCCAGGTGGCGGACCGGTGGATCAGCGCCGAGCGCTTGCTTGCGCTGTGCCACCTCTTGGGCGGCGGCATCATGCTCTTCTTGTCCCGGCAGCACTCCTTTCCCGCGTTTCTCGGCGTTTTCCTCCTCTATTCGCTGGTTCTCGCCCCCACCTTTGCGATGACCAACACGATTGCGCTGCATCATTCGACGGATGCCAAGCGCGACTTCGGTCCTATTCGATTGTGGGGAACCCTCGGTTGGGTGGCCGTCGGTTTCTCGTTCGGTTTCCTGTGGCTGCGCGGCGGAGGCGTAAATCCGGCCACCAGCCGTCTGCCCGATGCGTTACTCCTCTCGGGGGCCATGTCGTGGGTACTCGCTTCCTACGCCATGACGCTGCCGAGGTCGCATACGCAGCCCGCGAAGTCCGGCACACCGGCTTCGGCGCGCGGGGCGTTCGCGGTTTTCGCAAAACCGGGCGTCGCATTGTTGTGCGTGCTCGCGTTTTTCGGGAGCGTGCTCAATCAATACTATATGCAATGGATCAGCCCCTACTTGAGCCAGTGCGGCTACTCCGATGGCCAGATCATGCCGCTGCTCACGCTTGGTCAAATCTCCGAGATTATCGTGATGGGGTCGCTCGGTCGCGTTCTCCTTCGAGTCGGCATGAAGCGGACCATGGCGCTTGGGTTGGCCATGCAGGGAGTCCGGTTTGTCGCTTTCGCGATTGGAAGTCCTGCGCTGCTGGTCATTGCCGGTCTGACCCTTCATGGGTTGACCTATGCCTTCTTCTTTGTCGTCGCGTTCATTTACCTCGACTCCCATTGCACACGCGAGCAGCGGGCAGGCGCACAGCTTATCTTCAACACGATTGTCAGCGGATTCGGAAGTCTGTCGGGCAGTCTTCTCGCGGGAAAGTCGGCGCAACTGCTGACGATTCCCGGAACAAGTCTGATCGACTTCCGCATCATGTGGCTGATCCCCGCGTCGATTGCGGCCGTCGTGCTGACCGCCCTGTTGCTGCGATTCCGCGAGAGCACGGCGCAGAAGGCCTCCGCATGATGAATTCCGCCTGCATGCAAACAAAGGAACGCAAGGGGGGGTGGACGTGAGGCCAGCGGGCTTGGTTATCTTCGATATCGACGGAACGCTTTTTCAGGCAGGGCTGGTCACCGCCCCCGCCATCCGCAAGAGCCTGCAATTGGTTGGCGTTGTCCCTCCCAGCGTCGAGCGCATTGCTGCTTGGTATGGAAAGCCCGTTGAGCCCTATCACGCCTGGTTGGCGTCGCTATGTCCACCCGAATTGGCCCCGCGCGTCATCGCCGATGCCGACCGCTACGAACTGGAATTCATCGCCACGGAAGGCAAGCTGTATCCGGGTGTGTTGGAGACCTTGGCTGCATTGCGCGCGCAAGGCTATCTCCTGGCGACGTCGTCGAACGCGCCGGACGACTATTTCGATGCGGTCATGGACTCGCAGGGGCTGCGCGCGCGTTTTGAGCTGCCCCTTTGCCGGGGAACGCGATTCGCCGACAAGACGGCCATCGTGGCCGAGATTCTGACTCAGATTCAGGCGCGCCCGGTTGTCGTCGTGGGCGACCGCGCCGACGATGTGGAGAGCGCGCATGCGCACGGGGCGTTCGCGCTGGCATCGTGCTACGGGTTTGGTTCGCGCGAGGAGTTGCGCGAGGCGGATGCGTTCGCGGAAGACGTACGAGACGTACCGGGCGCAGTGGAGCGGCTCGTCAACTCTCGCGTTCGATAATAAACCGCGCGAGATCGCGAAAGACGTCTGCCTCCGGGCCGAACGATTCCAGCGACGCGACGGCCGAGTCCACGGCTTCCTTGCCCAAACGACGGGCGTGCACCAAGCCGAGCACGCTGATGTACGTTGACTTGTTGTTGGCGATATCGCTTCCGACCGGTTTCCCGATCACGGCTTGCTCCCCGACGACATCGAGAATGTCGTCGGCAATTTGGAAAGCCAACCCGATATGTTCGCCATAGGCAGTCAGCGCTGGCAGGTGCGCGTCGCTGGCACCGGCGAGCATAGCGCCACAGCGCACCGAGGCGCGGATCAGGGCGCCGGTCTTGCGCTCGTGGAGGTGGCGGAGTTCGGCCAGGGTAAGTTGCTTCTCCTCGCTTTCAAGGTCGATGACTTGGCCGCCGGCCATTCCGTCGGCACCCGAGGCGAGGGCAATCTCCCGGATAATCCGGATGTCGTTCGCTTGGGCGGCCACGTCGAAGGCGAGCGTGAGCAGCGTATCGCCTGCAAGGATCGCCATCGCTTCACCGAATACCCGGTGCGCGGTGGGCTTGCCGCGACGCAAATCGTCATTGTCCATGCATGGCAAGTCGTCGTGCATAAGCGAGTAGGTGTGAATCATCTCGATAGCGCATGCGGCGGGCAACGCGCAGGTGTCGTCTCCGCGGATCAACTCCGCGGCCCCGAGCGCAAGGGCAGGGCGTAGCCGCTTGCCACCGGCAAAGAGACTGTACTCCATCGCGTCGCGCAGGGTCTTGGGGATGCAGACGATCGTTTCGAAGTAAGCGCGAAGTGCGCTTTCGGTACGGTCGCCCTTTTGCAGTAAAAACTCCGTGACTGTCATGACTGCTCCGTGTAGCGGGAGAAGGAACAAGGCTGGCGGCCATTTCGAAGGGAAAGGGCATGACGCCGTGAGCTGAATTGTAGTTTCTTTCCTCGGGAAGGCACAAGCTCAGGGGGGAATGTCTTGGAATTCGCGGCCGCGCCAAATTGCCGGGCGCGTTTTCGAGCGAGTCTCGTACGCGCTTGGCGGCACGGCGCGGGACAAAGAAAAAGGCACGTCAGGGTCTCGGGAAAAAATCCCTCGAACGGCCTAACGTGCTATCAACTAAGAACGTTGATTGGTGGACGGCTAAGTCGGCGCTTTCCGTCTTTGCCGCTTAGTGCAGCCCCGCGTTCAGGTGCGGAACAAGGACCGCAATAAGCCGGCTTCGGGAAGCTGCCCCTCAGCCAGGGCGCGACAGAAGTTACTTCTTCTTCGCAGCAGACTTCTTCGCGGCAGCCTTTTTCTTCGGGGCAGCCTTTTTCGCAGCAGGCTTCTTCGCAGCGGCTTTCTTCTTCGGGGCTGCTTTCTTCTTCGGAGCTGCCTTCTTCTTCGGGGCTGCTTTCTTCGCGAGTGCCATTCCTAGTGCCTCCTTTTCAAACTGGCTTTCACCACTTCGGCGGCGGCGGTGCGTTGCCGATCACCACGGGTGATCTACACCTATCCGACGCCATGCTCCATAGCCACGGAGCATTAACCACCGGTCACATCCCGGAGTGGTTCAACTTTAGTGTATGAAAACCGCGCGCGCCGTTGGCGTCCGCGCGGGGATAGCACGCTGGAGATGACTTCTTGGAGTCTCGGGCGGCGCATACGACTCGCGTGGCAGTCTGTGATTTCCCTACGTGAAATGCCCCACGTCTCTGATGCCGCATAGTTAGAAAACGATTCGCTCGTCTTCCATTCGCGGCGTCGTATGACTGCGCCACCCCTGGCGCGTACATTGATGGCGGAGAATTTTTCGATACTCTCCGCGGCGCATCATGCACTTCTTGTTTCGCGCTCGTGCGCGAATTGGTGTGCAATGACCGCCCGAATTCCTTCCGCTTCTCGATTCAATTTTGTGTTTCGAAAGACTTGCGATCCGCGTCGTCTGCTCTCTCACACTGCGCTCAACTTGTCGGCGAGAGCAACTCTTTCGTGTCGTGCAGTTGACTCTCTATATAAGTGTTTATCAAACAACGAAGAAAATAGCAAGTATTTTCTGCGAAGAACAAGAAAAACTTTTTCGCCTACCCGGCGCGTTTGAGGCGCGCAAGTTCGTTTTTGAGCGCGGTCGATTCCGCGCACTACGCCGTTTGCGATCGTGTTTTGTGTCTCCAACGCATACGACAGCGGAATGATGCGCGCGTCTTCAAGGAGTCGCACCGATCGCGGATATGCCCATTTCTAAAGGCGATTCTTCATGTCGATCATGTCGGGCGATTGCCGGACTCGGCACGCGGCCGTGTGCTTTTCGGTGCGATGGGTTGTCTGAAATGCGCGATGCGGAGTAGAGTAGAGGCGAAGGATCTGCACGTTGGACCTGAGAAAGGCGGGACACTCACCATGAGCAAACGCGAAGTAGGTTGGGGCATTATCGGATCGACGGGTTGGGCGGACACGACGTTCGGTCCCGCGGTGGCTGGCGCCGACGGGGCCTCGTTGCGCGCGGTACTCAGCAGTTCGCAGGCGAACGCTGACGCGTATTGCGAGAAGCATGAAGTCGCCAAAGGCTACAGTAGCCTCGATGAATTCTTGAAAGATGATTCGGTGGAGGCGGTGTGGGTGGCAAGTCCGAATCACCTTCATGCGTCCCAAGCGATCGCAGCACTGAAGGCAGGGAAGCATGTGTTGTGCGAGAAGCCTATGGCTACGACGCCTGCCGATTGCGAAACGATGATCGCGGCTGCACAAGCCACCGGTAGACTTCTGGGAATCGCCTATCACCTTCGCCACCATGGGTTGCTGCAGGAGTTGCGCGAAGAGTTGAAGGCAGGGGCTTTTGGGAAGCCCGTCTTTGCGCGCGCGCAGCTCTACTTTGCCTATCCAACACCTCCTGCCGAGTGGCGGCAGAAGCGCAGCATGTCGGGCGGATGGGCGTTGGGAGATATTGCCACCCATCTGATCGACCTTTGTCGCTGGTACCTGGGCGACGTGGACAGTGTCAATGGCTTGCTCACCAATCGCCGTTTTGGGTTCGAGACCGAGGACCACGCGGTGTTGACCTTGCGATTCAAAGAAGGAATAGCCGCCGTTGTGGATGCCTCCACGGGCGCGCCGGGTCAGGCGCGCTTCGAGGTCTATGGCACGGAGGGATTCTTCGTCTGCGAGAATGCTTTCTTCGGGCATGGCGGATTGGTGACGCGCGGGCGCATCGGCGACCAGCCCCACGTTTCCGGGTCCCCCAACGTTAATCCGTATCGCAACCAGGTGGTGTGCTTTGGCCGTGCGCTGCGAGGCGAATGCGAATTCCCGGCGTTGGGCGTGGAAGGCTTGGAGAATGTGAAGATTATGCAGGCCGTGCGGGGGTACTGACCCGGCTATGCGCACCCGGGGCCGAAAGGAGCATGTCGCTTCCGCGGTCGTGGGGTAAGAGACTCCTGGGTGGGCGCGCTGTTGAGAATGGCAAAACAAAAACCGGATTTGGGTACATGACCCAAACCCGGTTCGTCTTTTTGATTGGGTGTGCTTAGTCGGCTTTGTATTCGCCGAGACCGACCAATTCGATGCGGGCCATTGGTGCGGCATCGCCAAGACGATTTCCAAGCTTCAGAATGCGCGTGTACCCGCCCGGTCGCTGCGCGTAGGCTGGGGCAATCTCCGAGAAGAGCTTGGAGACCACATCCGCGTCGCGCAGTGCGGCAAACGCAAGGCGGCGATTGGCGACGGTATCTTGGCGTGCCAAGGTGATGAGGGGCTCGGCAAATTTGCGAAGCTCCTTGGACTTGGGCAACGTGGTCTCGATGGCGTTGTGCTTGAACAACGCCAAGGCGAGGCTCTTCATGGTTGCCTTCCGGTGCGATGTAGTCCGACCGAGGCGACGACCTTCGTTTCGATGTCTCATGGCTAGCGATTCCCTCAAACCCGTTCGCGGGATTATTCGTCCTCTTCGTCTTCCGGCTCGATTTCTATAATCTCTTCATCGTTGGGCACGCTCACGGGAACGCCGACGGCCATTCCCAGCGAAAGCCCCATGGTAACCAGCAGTTCTTTGATCTCATCGAGCGATTTCTTGCCGAAATTATGGAACTGGAGCATTTCGGCTTCGCTGCGTCCGACCAGCTCGCCAATCGTCTTGATGTTGGCTGCCTTGAGGCAGTTTGCCGAACGCACGCTCAATTCAAGCTCGTCGACGGACCGCGACATCTTGCGCACCATCTCCGGATCTTCCATGCTCACCCCACCGGCGCCCTCATCGTCTTCCCGGTGTTGCTGGACAAAGATCTTCAGGTGCTCGACCAGGAGTCCGGCCGCTTCTTCCAGGGCCTTGTCCGGCGTGATGGAACCGTCCGTCCAAATGTCGAGAACCAGGCGATCGTAATCGGTGTGCTGTCCCACGCGCGCATCTTCAACCTGGAAATTGACGCGCGACACGGGCGAAAAGCTCGCATCCAGATAAATGGTGCCTATGGGCGCGTGCTCCAACTCGAAATTGTCGGCGGTGACGTAGCCTCTGCCGCGGGCGACTTTGATCTGCATCTCGAGCACGGCGGACGCCGCAGTACAATGGCAAATGACCGTATTCGGATTGAACACTTCAATGTCCTGGTCCTTGAAGATTTCGCCGACGGTGACTTCGCCCAAGCCTTTGTGCTTGAAGGTGAAGATGAGCGGCTCATCGCGATTGAGGCGAATCTCGCATCGCTTGAAGTTGAGCACGATGTCGGTCACATCTTCTTTGACACCCGGCAGGCCCGAGAATTCGTGGTGTGCGCCTTCAATCTTAATGGCGGTAACCGCCGATCCCTGCAACGAGGCGAGGAGCACGCGGCGAAGCGAATTGCCGATGGTCGTGCCATAGCCGCGTTCAAACGGTTCAACGATGAACCGCGCGTACTGTCCCGTCGCCCCTTCGTCAACCTTAAGGTACTTCGGTATGAGAAACTCTTTCGCTATCATGTTCCGTTCGTCTCCCGGAGGTGGGGCCTCATTCCTGCGTTTCCTGTCCCCTAAATCATGGACGGTGTGTTCGAGAAACCGTAGTCGCCCCTTACACGCGGCGTCGCTTTGGAGGCCGGCACCCATTGTGGGGGATCGGCGTCACGTCGCGAATCAGTGTGATGTCGAGTCCGGTCGACTGGATCGCGCGAATCGCCGATTCGCGGCCCGCTCCCGGCCCGTTGACATGCACGCGGACTTCGCGCAGGCCCACCTCTTTCGCTTTCTGGGCAGCCGCTTCCGCGGCAACCTGGGCAGCGAACGCGGTGCTCTTGCGGGATCCGGAGAATCCCACTTGGCCCGCGCTGGACCACGAGATCACGTTTCCGTGACTGTCCGTGATCGAGACGATGGTATTGTTGAACGTGGCCTGAATGTGGGCAACACCGGACGTCACATTTAATGTTGTGCGCCGCTTCTTGCCCTTCGCCTTCCTCTTTTCCTTAGCCAATGCTGCCAACCTCCTGGTTCAGGCGCCGGTTTCAGACTGCCTGATAGCTGTATGAGTCCCTGGCCGACCCGGTGTTACTTTTTCTTGATCGTTGCGCCGCGCGGTCCCTTACGGGTGCGCGCGTTGGTATGGGTCCGCTGTCCACGCACGGGCAGACCGCGCTTGTGGCGTTGGCCACGATAGCTGTTGATGTCCATTAAGCGCTTGATGTTCGAGTGGACTTCGCGCCGCAGGTCGCCTTCGACGGCGTATTTCGCGGTAATCGTGGTCGTGATCTTGCTCACTTCTTCGTCCGTGAGATCGCGAACCCGCGTTGCCGGGTTTACCCCCGCCTCTTTCAATACGGACTTCGCCCGCGCGGGGCCGATGCCGTAGATGTACTGGATGCCCACCTCGACCCGTTTCTCGCGGGGGAGGTCTATACCGACTATGCGTGCCATTCGAGTTGGTTCTCCTGCGAAGGGGCGTTAGCCCTGGCGCTGCTTGTGACGCGGGTTTTCACAAATCACCCGAACGCGGCCGTGCCGGCGGATGATTTTGCACTTCTCGCAAATCTTCTTAATCGACGCTCTGACCTTCATGCTACACTCCGGAAGCCGCAACTTCGGCGGCCGTTTCTCCCGCTCCAATGCTCCTTCGATGCCTGGACACCGACGGTCGCATACCCGTCGTCGGATCGTTTTCTATCGATCACTTGTATCGATACGTGATCCGCCCGCGCGTCAGGTCGTAGGGCGACATTTCGAGTTTCACACGGTCACCGGGCAAAATCCGGATGAAATTCATCCGCATCTTTCCCGATATGTGAGCCAATACCCTATGCCCGCCCTTGAGTTCTACTCGGAACATGGC
This sequence comes from Candidatus Hydrogenedentales bacterium, assembly GCA_041859475.1. GTDB lineage: Bacteria > Hydrogenedentota > Hydrogenedentia > Hydrogenedentales > SLHB01 > JAIBAQ01. Next base: position 13,228 of record JBHEKO010000273.1, on the reverse strand, counting down.
ATTCGGCAACGGCTCAACAACCGTCCCTTCGACCTCGATGGCTGCTTCTTTGTCCATAAGTTAAACTATATTCTCACTCATGCGGTTCGCTTGGGCCGGCGGGTACAGATTGCCGGCCCCAGACAAGCTTTGGCGTTGCGGAGAGTATCTCCGCGCTGCCTTCACGCACCACAATGCTGTGCTCATAATGCGCACTGGGTTTCCCGTCTGCCGTCACGGCAGTCCACCCATCACGCAATAACCGCGCGTCCGGCTTCCCCATGTTTACCATGGGTTCAATTGCCAGTACCATGCCTGCTTTGAGCTGAGGTCCCCGCTTTCCCGTCACAAAGTTCGGGACCTGCGGTTCCTCATGCAATGCCTCTCCGATTCCATGTCCGACGAAGGACCTCACCACCTTGAATCCGGCGGCTTTGCACGTGCTTTCCACGGCCCTTCCAATCGCCTCCAGGTAATTCCCTGCGCAGGCCACTCCGATTGCACGCGCCAAAGCCAAGTCCGTCACTTCCATTAAGCGGCGGCGACGGCTGTCGACTTTCCCGCACGCAACGGTGATGGCCGCATCTCCGTGGTATCCCCGATAGAATGCCCCCACGTCGATGCTGACAATTTGCCCTTCCTGAAGCTTGCGCTTTCCGGGAATCCCGTGGACAATTTCTTCGTCCACGGAAATACAGGTGCTCTTGGGATAGGCTTGGTACCCCAAAAACGAGGGCACGCCGCCTAGACCACGGATCAGCTTCTCCCCTTCGGCATCCATCTCTCCGGTGGTCATGCCCGGCTGAACCATTTCGGTCAACCGAACGAGAACCTCTGCGACGATTTGGTTTGCCTCGCGGAGAATGTCGATCTCCTGCTCTGTGCGAATCGGAATCATGATCGTCTGGCCGCTTGCATGGCGTTCAAAACACTTTCAAATTTCACGAACACGGCTTCGGGCATCAAGTTGTCCGCGACCACCGTTCTCAGAATTCCGCGCTCGTCATAGAACTTCCGTATCGGCTCGGTCGTCTCGTGAAAGATTGCGAGCCGCTGACGGATTGTTTCCGCCGTATCGTCTGGCCGCCGGATGAGCGCTCCCGCGCAGCCATTTCGACTGCAGCGGTCTTCGCTTTCTCGCGGCGGGTCATACTTCAAATTGTAAATCGCGCCGCACACCGGACACATCCGCCGTGCGGTCAGTCGTTCGACAATTTCCTTGTCGGATACTTCCAGGTCAAACGCCACATCCAACTTTTCGGCGCGTTGCCCAAGAAGGCTTTCCAAGGTTTCCGCCTGCTCCAGAGAGCGCGGAAAACCGTCTAACACATAGCCGTGGCTGCAATCCGACTCGCTCAAACGGCGGGCCACAATCGCGCACGTCAACTCGTCCGGTACCAGCGAACCCGACTCCATGTAGGGCTCAATCTCGCGGGCGAGATCCGAATTCCGCTGCAGATGGTCTCTGAATATGTCGCCGGTGGACACGTGAGGTATCGCGCGACTTGCCGCGATACGCTGGGCCTGTGTTCCTTTCCCGGCGCCGGGCGCTCCCAATAGCACGATTCGGAATCCCACGCCTCATTCACCTGCTGTTGGCCGGCGCTAAACGCGTCCGACATCATGTCATGCGACGGGACCGAACACGGCGCCCCTTCATGAAACCATCGTAATTCCGCATGGTAAGGTGCGTTTCAATCTGCCGGACCGTGTCCAGCGCCACACCCACCAGAATCAACAAACTTGTTCCTCCAAAGAACCTGCCGACACTTGGGGGAATTACGGCAACGTATCCGTAAAACACCTCCGGAAGCAAGGCAACGGCGGCAAGAAACAGAGAACCTACTAGTGTAATGCGTGTCATCACGCGGTTCAAGTACTCCGCGGTAGCCTTTCCGGGACGGACCCCCATGATGACGCCACCGTACTTCTTCATATTCTCGGCCATCTCGATCGGATTGAACGTGATCGCCGTATAGAAGAAGGAGAAAAAGATGATCAAACCGGCATAGAGAGAGTCGTAAACGTACCGGTTCTCCTGGAAGAGATAGCGGTACCAGCTTTCCACCCGCGTGTCCTGAATGACTCCAGCAAGCATGCTTGGAAGCATCAGAAGCGAACTCGCGAAGATGATGGGGATTACGCCCGCTTGGTTGACTCGAAGCGGCAGGTAATTCCGCCCGCCCGTGGTCATCCTTCGTCCCTTCATCTGCCGGGGGTACTGCACCGGGACGCGGCGCACACCCGTGGTGACGACGATAACGCCGGCAACGATGGCCACGATCAGCACCATAAGGATGCCCAGTTCGATGAGGCCCATTTGTCCGGAGCCGATGAGCTGAATGACGGAGCGCGTGGCGTTCGGCATGTCTGCAACGATACTGGTGAAGATGATCATGGAGATACCGTTGCCAATACCGTGCTCGCTAATCTGTTCGCCGACCCACATGATGAAGGCAGTACCGGTCGTAAACGTCAACACGCACATCAGGTAAAACCAGAAGCCCGGATTGGTTACGATAGGCGACGAACCCGTCACATTGAGACCTTGCAGGTACACGGCCATGGCAATGGATTGCACGACACAGAGGCCGATGGTTCCGTACCGCGTATACTCGGTGATCTTCTTCTGGCCCTCGGCGCCTTCCTTTTGAAGCTTCTCAAGCGCGGGAATCACAACCACCAGCAACTGGATGATAATGGACGCGCTGATGTAAGGCATGATACCCAAGGCGAAAATGGTGGCCCGTTCAAAGGCGCCACCCGTGAACATGTCGTAAAAGCCGAGCAACCCGCCCTGTGCGCTCCCCATGGCTTCGCGAAGGGCGTCGCTATTAACACCGGGGGTCGGCACGTGCGCACCCAACCGATAGACGGCCAGCATGATGAACGTAAACGTGATCCGCTGCCGCAACTCGGGAATGCGAAAGGCGTTCCGTAAGGCTTCAAGCGCCTGCGTCACAGACTAGGCCTCCTTCGCTTCGGTCGGTTTCTTCGCAGCGGCGGCACGCTTACGAGGAGCCGCTACTTCTATAATCTCGACGCTTCCGCCGGCTGCCTCAATCTTCTGGCGCGCCCCGATGCTCACGCGACCCGCAACGACTTTGAGGCGCTTGTTCAGATCGCCTCGTCCAAGAATTTTGATGACGCCCTTCTGCGGATCGGCAAGTCCCTTCGCCGCAAGCGATTCGGGCGAAACTTCCGCGCCGTCGTCGAACACTTTGTCGAGGGTATCGACATTCACAATGGTCGACGGAATACGATTGTCGTGATGGAATCCTCGCTTGGGTAGACGGCGGCTGAGCGTCGTCTGTCCGCCTTCGAATCCAGGGCGCTTGGTTCCACCAGAGCGGGCGCGCTGTCCTTTGTGCCCTTTTCCAGAGGTCTTTCCAAGGCCGGATCCAGGGCCGCGTCCAACACGCTTGCGCGTCTTTCGTGCTCCGGGGCTCGATTTCAGTCTGCTTAAGTCCATGATATGTTCCTCGTCTGGGTGAAGCGGAAATCCGCCACCCACGCCTTCCCCCTAGAGCACTGACGCCACGGGCAGGTTCCGCATCGTGGCGATTTCCTCGGCGGTCTTGAGCTGTCGGAGGCCGTCCATCGTCGCCCAAACAACGTTCGTGGCATTGTTCGAACCGAGCGACTTTGTCAATATGTTTTGAATGCCCGCGGCCTCGACAACGGCGCGAACTGGGCCGCCCGCGACGACACCCGTGCCCAACGATGCCGGTTTCAACAAAACAACGGCTGCTCCGGACCGGCCATGCACTTCGTGCGGGACGGACGTGCTTACAACCGGAATTGCAATCATGTTCCGTTTCGCGCGTTCGATAGCCTTGCGAATGGCTTCCGGCACTTCGCGCGCCTTGCCCATTGCCGCTCCGACGTGGCCCTTGCCGTCGCCGACAACCACGATCGCGCTAAAGCGGAAATTACGGCCGCCCTTCACGACTTTCGACACGCGGTAGATTTTCACAACCGACTCGATGAAAGCCGATTCCTGTTGTTCCGCTCTGGGACGCCGTTCCGAGCGTCCTTCCCGTTTGCCTTGCGCCGTGCTCAAGCCTGATTCTCCTCGATACTTTTGTCGGCGATGTTGCCGCTGGTGCCTAGAACTCTAAACCCGCTTCGCGAGCCGCATCGGCCAATGCCTTGATGCGACCGTGGTACAATCGACCGTTTCGATCAAAGCACACCTTTGTGATCGACGCATTGAGCGCCTTCTCGGCAAGGGCTTTACCTACGGCCTTGGCGGCGTCCACATTACCGCCCGTGATCTTCAGGGCCACCGACGATTCGCTGGTCAGGGTTGTCCCCGCCGTGTCGTCGACGATCTGCGCGTAAATATGCTTCAGCGAACGGCGAACCGAAAGCCTCGGGGTTTCGGGCGTGCCAGATACCTTCTTCCGCACGCGCTTACGCCGACGCTCAAGGTTGAACTGTTTGCGAAAATGCCTCTCCATCTTACCGTGCTCCTGCCGTCACAGCGCTGCGATTACTTGCCGCCGGCCTTGCCGACCTTGCGACGAATCCGTTCGTTTTCATAGCGAATCCCTTTTCCTTTGTAAGGCTCGGGCTTGCGCCACTTCCGAACATCTGCCGCCACCTGGCCGACCTGTTCCTTGTCGATGCCTTCAATCTTTATGGTCTGCGTTCCGTCCACGGAGAATGCGATCCCCTTGGGCGGCTGCACCGCTATCGGATGACTGTACCCCAGAGACAGCGCGAGGTCTTGCCCCTGCATGGCTGCGCGGTATCCCACGCCGGTAATCTGAAGGACTTTTGCGTAGCCCGTCGTCACTCCAGTCACCATGTTCTGTATGAGTGCCCGGGTCAGGCCGTGCAGCGCGCGGATGTTCGGCTCGTCGGAAGGACGCGTGACCGCGATTTCAGATCCTTCGATCGCGATGGAGACCTCTCCGCTGAGTTCGCGCTCAAGGCTGCCCTTCGGACCCGTAACCTTCAGCAGCGATCCGCTCAGTTCGCACTTTACACCGGCCGGAATTGCCACCGGAAGCTTTCCAATTCTTGACACCGTTCCCGTTCCTTTCGTGGCCCTGCGGGTCGCTTACCAGACCTCGCAGAGAACTTCTCCGCCAAGCTTGCTATGCCGGGCTTCTTTTCCCGTCATTACGCCTTTCGACGTGCTCATGATCGAGATTCCAAGCCCACTGCGCACCGGACGGATCTCGGTGCACTGCACATACACGCGCAGACTGGGTTTGCTCACGCGCTTGATGCCTTGGATAATGGGTTTGCGGTTTGGCTCATATTTGAGCGTCACCTGGAGAACTCCCTCGTATTCGTTTTCAACGAGAGTGTATTCTGCGATATAGCCCTCCTGCTTCAGGACGGCGCATACCCGCTCTTTCAGCTTCGACGCAGGGATATCCACGCGCGCCTGCTTCGCCTGGAGGGCGTTGCGCATCCGCGTCAGCATGTCCGCTATCGGGTCGCTCATCGACATGAATCTAATTTCCTTCTCGGGTTCCCGCCGGTTCTCGCGTCTACCAACTCGACTTCGTTACACCCGGCAACTGGCCTTCAAGCGCCAGCTTCCGGAAGCAAATGCGGCAGATACCGAATTTGCGCATATACGAACGAGGACGTCCGCACAGTTTGCAGCGGCTGTACCCCCGTACCTGAAACTTGGGTTTGCGCGAGCTTTTTACGATCAACGACTTCTTCGCCACGGTTCTCTCCTGAGGCCGTTTCAGCCTCTGCTCGTTTCACGTTATTGCCGGAACGGGAATCCAAAGTGCCGCAACAACTCACGGCTTTCATCCGCCGATTTGGAGTGCTTGATTACAAACGTTACGTTCATTCCCCGCGGGCGTGTCACGGCGTCCATGTTGACCTCGGGAAATATCGTCTGATCTTTCAGGCCAAGCGTGTAGTTGCCGAACTTGTCGAAGGCTTTCGCGGATACGCCGCGGAAGTTGCGGATACGAGGAATGGCAACGTTCAGCAGCCGATCCAGAAACTCGTACATGCGCGCGCCCCGGAGGGTCACCATGCAACCGATTGTGGCGCCTTCGCGCACCTTGAAACTCGCAATCGATTTCTTTGCCTTGCGGATGCACGGTTTTTGTCCGGCAATCTGGGTCAATTCGGCTATGGCATTTTCGAGCATGCGCGGGTCGGCCTGGGCATCGCCAACACCCATGTTGATGACGATCTTCTCAAGTCTCGGGACCTGCATCGGGCTCGAGTAGTCGAAATGCTTGAGCAACGCAGGATGGACTACTTTCAAGTAGTTCTCGTAAAGTCTAGCGGCCACGGTAGTTCCTCTCGCTTCGGAGCGTCCCGCTTCATGCATTGCGCACGGGATCGCACCAAAATAGCCTTTTCTTATTGCTTAATCGGACAAGCTTTCGCCGTTCACTTTGTACACGCGTACCCGGCTCCCGTCTTCCAGCCGCTTCATAATTACCTTCGACGGACGCCCGGCGGTTTCGCACCACGCCATTACATTGGACACGTGGATCGGCGCCTCGCGCTCGACGATTCCACCTTGCTGATTCCGCGACGTCGGACGCGTATGGCGTTTCACCATCTGCACGCCTTCCACCACTACCCGTTCGGTCTTGACGAGCACGCGAAGCACGCGGCCTTTACGGCCCTTGTACTTCCCCGTGATGACCACCACGGTATCGCCTTTTCGTATGTTCATGGTCGCGCCCCTCTATACGACTTCTGGCGCCAGCGAAATAATCCGCATGAAGCCTTTTTCGCGAAGTTCACGCGGCACCGGCCCGAAAATGCGGGTTCCGCGAGGTTCGTTGTTCGGGTTTATAATCACCGCCGCATTCGTGTCGAACCGGATTGTCGTTCCGTCCGGCCGCTGCGTATCTTTCTTCGTACGAACGATGACGGCTTTCACCACATCGCCCTTCTTCACGGCGGAGTTCGGTATCGCTTCGCGCACCGAGGCCGTGATAATGTCGCCCACGTGACCATAACGACGCTTCGTACCGCCCATCACTTGGATGCAACGGAGCCGGCGCGCGCCGGTGTTGTCGGCCACTTCGAGATTGCTGTAAATCTGAATCATGACGCCAACCCTTCCGCGCGCTTAGTCGGCACGCTTCACGATTTCGACCAACCGCCAGCGTTTCGTCTTGCTGAGCGGGCGAGTCTCACGGATGCGCACCAAATCCCCGACTTTGCACGAGTTGTCTTTATCGTGCGCTTTGAATTTCTTCGTCCTCTTACTGCTCTTCCCATAGAGGCGATGCTGCACCACGCGCTCGACGGAGACCGTGATGGTCTTCTCCATGGCCGTGCTGGTCACCACGCCAACTCGCTCTTTACTCGCGCCGTGTTCCTGCATGATCACTTCTTCGCCTCTTTCTTAGCGGCCAGCTCGCGCTCCCGCATGATTGTCTTGATTCGAGCCACATCGCGGCGGGCTGTTCGCGCCCCACGGACGTTATCGACCGCGCCCGTAGCCATCTGGAAATGGAAGTTGCGCAATGCTTCGCTTCGGTCCCGAAGCTTCTGCTCCAGGTCCTCGATTTTCATTTCTCGTAGTTCGCTCGCCTTCACCACTGACTCTCCCGGGCTATATGCGCTTGACGAATTTGGTGGGGATGGGCAGCTTTTGCCCAGCCAGTCGCACCGCCTCGCGCGCCAGTTCTTCGGTCACGCCTTCAAGTTCGAACATCACACGGCCGGGCTTGATTACTGCCACCCACTCTTCCGGCGCGCCTTTTCCCTTACCCATGCGGGTTTCCGCGGGCTTCTTGGTGATGGGCTTGTCCGGGAATACCCGGATCCAAATCTTCCCGCCGCGTTTTACGTGGCGCGTCAGGGCAATACGGGCCGCCTCAATCTGGCGCGCCGTAATCCACCCGTCCATCATTGCTTTCAAACCGTACTCGCCGAAGTCCACTGCGGTGCCGCCCTTGCTGTTGCCGGTGCGGCGGCCGCGATGCTGCTTACGGTGTTTTACTCGTTTCGGCATCAACATAGATGCTGCTCTCCTCCGTTACGAATTCGAGGTTCGCGACGGACGCTCGCGATCCCGCCGTGCCTGAATGCCACGGGCTTCCGCCGGGCTCGCCACCCGTCCCCCGCGCTCAACATCGTTATGATAGATCCAGCACTTCACCCCGATTGTTCCGTAGGTGGTAAATGCCGTGGCAAAGCCATAGTCCACATCCGCCCGGAGTGTGTGCAGGGGAACGCTTCCTTCGCGCGCCTGCTCCTGCCGGGCAATTTCCGCGCCGTTCAAGCGGCCGGCCACGCGCAGGCGAATGCCGCGGGCGCCCAGGCGCATCGTGTTCTGCACGGACTTCTTCATCGCGCGGTGGAACGAAACGCGCCGTTCCAACTGCGATGCGATGCCCTCGGCGACGAGCTGAGCATTCAGCTCCGGGCTCATCACCTCGTGAATGTTAATAAGGAGTTCGCGTCCGGTCAGCTTCTCGAGCTCGAAGCGCAACTTGTCCACTTCGGCTCCGCGCTGGCCAATGACCAGACCGGGGCGCGCCGTGTAGATGTGCACCTTCGCCTTCCGGCCGGCTCTCTCGATGTCTACCCGGGCCACGCCAGTGTGGTACAGGCGCTTCTTGATGTAGTCCCGCAGCTTGAGGTCCTCGTGGAGCAACTCAGCGTAGTTGCGCCCGGCGTACCATATCGAACTCCACGTCCGTATGACGCCTAGCCGGAACCCCAGCGGATGTACCTTCTGACCCACCGATACTCTCCTTTATACTCGCTTTATTCGCCCGCAGGGCCGTCGGCCCTACTTGTGCGCGATTACCATCTCAATGTGGCTGGAACGCTTCCGAATCTTCACACCACGACTGCGCGGAGCCGTGCGAAACCGCCGCAAGGTCGAACCGCCGTCCACGCACAGCTTGGTAATGATCATCTCGTCCGTGTCGATGCGCTCGCGCCGTTCGGCCGCTTTGCTTTCCGCATTCGCTACCGCCGCGGCCAACACCGTGGACAACAACGGGGCGCCGCCCTTTATCGTAAAGAGTAGGATGTTGCGCGCTTCGACGACCTTTTTTCCGCGAATCTGGTCTGCCACAAGCCGAAGCTTTCGCGGCGAGATTCGCAGGTCCCGAGCGCGTGCAATTGCTGCTGCCATTACGCTCCACCCCCCTTAGCCTTCTCGGCTTTCTTCGCGCCCGAATGAGCACGAAATGTCCGGGTCGGCGAAAACTCGCCGAGTTTATGGCCCACCATGTTCTCAGTGACAAACACCGGCAGGAACTTGTTGCCGTTGTGCACCGCAATGGTCAAACCCACCATCTCGGGGATCACCGTCGACCGGCGGGACCACGTCTTGATGACGCGCTTGTCCCCCGATGACGAATGCTTGTCCACCTTCTTCATCAAGTGGTCGTCGATGTACGGGCCCTTTTTAACTGACCGTGGCACGGTTGCGTTCTCCTGTCTCTATCGCTCGTTACTTCCGCCTGCGGATAATGAACACGTTGGAGCGCTTCTTTTTCGACCGGGTCTTGTGGCCCTTCGTCGAAACACCCCACGGAGTCACCGGGTGACGTCCACCCGATGTCCGGCCTTCACCACCGCCGTGCGGATGGTCAATCGGATTCATTGCAACACCGCGCACCTTGGGGCGCCGGCCTAGCCAGCGGGTCCGGCCTGCCTTGCCATGGCTGATGTTCGCGTGCTCTTCGTTACCTACCTGCCCAATCGTGGCGCGGCATCCCAACTGAACGCGCCGCATTTCGCCCGACGGCAAGCGCAAGGCGGCATACGCGCCTTCTTTTGCAAGCAACTGGCATCCGTTGCCCGCCGAACGGGCCAACTGACCGCCTTTGCCGGGTGTCAATTCGACGTTGTGGACCATGGTGCCGAGCGGAATGTTGCTCAGAGGCAGCGTGTTGCCCACCTGAAACTCGGCGCCGGCCCCACTCATCAAGTTCATTCCGACTTCAAGTCCGTTCGGGGAGATGATGTATCTCCGTTCACCATCCGCGTAGCAGATGAGCGCAATGCGCGCCGACCGGTTCGGATCGTACTCGATCGCTTCAACTTTGCCCGGGATACCGTCCTTCTCGCGACGGAAATCCAGAATGCGGTACCGGCGCTTGTGACCTCCGCCTCGACGCCGCATGGTCACGCGGCCCAAGTTGTTACGGCCCGAAATGCGCCGCTTCGACGAGGTCAACCCTTTCTCGGGCGTATCCTTGGTAATCTCGGCGAAGTCCGATACGCTCATACCGCGCATCGAGGGCGTCACCGGCTTAAATTTCTTGATTCCCATCTCTTACCGACTCCCGGTCCGTTATCCCATCAAATCGATGGTATCGCCCTGCCGTAGCGTGACGACGGCCTTCTTCCAATCCGCCTTCCGGCCCACAAATCGGCCGCGACGACGAAGTTTGCCGTCGTAGTTCATCGTATTCACAGCGAGAACTTTTACTTTGAACATCGTCTCGATGGCATCGCGAATTTGATTCTTGTTGGCGTGCGGGTCCACGCAGAAGACAAACTTGTTCTTGGTGGTCGTCTGAATCGTCGATTCCTCGGTAAGAATCGGCCGCTTCACTATGTAGAAAGGATCCGTCTTCATGATTTCAGCCGCTCCTCGAGCTTGGCGACGGCATCCCGAAGGACTACAATCCGCCCGGCATCCAAAACATCCATCGCGTTGAGGTCGCCCGCCGTCGCCACCCGCACCCGGAGCAGGTTTCTCGCCGACAGAACGGCGTTCCGATTCACATCGGCCGTGACAACCAGAGTTCTCTTCCCGTCGGAGGACAGCTTGTCCACCATTTCCGCGAACGGCTTCGTCTTCGGTGTCTCGCACTTCAATTCGTCGAGCACGCAAAGCGTTTCCGTTCGTACGCGGTCGCTCAGTGCGCAGCAGAGTGCTTTGCGCTTGAAGCTGACCGGAACGTTCTTCTTATAGCTGCGCTTGTGGGGACCCCACACCACGCCACCATGCCGCATCTGCGGTTCGCGCGAGCTGCCGTGCCGTGCGCTGCCGGTTCCCTTCTGGCGATAGGGCTTTTTGCCACCGCCGCTGACGTCGCTTCGGCCTTTCGTCTCGGCATTGCCTTGACGCTTGGCTGCCTGCAACGCCACGACGACTTCGTGCACCATCGTGGGGTTCATTTCAACGCCGAATACGGCGTCGCTGAGTTCGACCTTGCCGGCCTCGCTCCCGTCCATCCGATATACTGTAGCCGCAGGCATCGCTAGTTGGATCCTTTCACGGACTTCTTCACCATCACCAATCCACCCGTGGGACCAGGGACGCATCCCCGCACCACAAGCAGGTTCTTCTCGGGGTCCACTTTGACTATTTCGAGATTTTGAATCGTGACGCGCGCATTACCCATGTGACCGGGCATCCGCATCCCCTTCATAACTTTCGACGGGTCGGCGCTGGCACCGATCGATCCCGGCCGCCGGTGGAAATTGGAACCGTGACCGCCAGGACCTCCGCGAAACCCGTGGCGCTTGTGTACGCCCGCGAATCCGCGGCCCTTGGACGTTCCGGCGACATCCACGTGGTCGCCCACCTGGAAAAAGTCCGCCCGAAGCTCGTCGCCCATCTTAAGAGGGTCATCGGGGGCTACCCGAAACTCGCGAAGCGTCTGCTTCGGCGTGATACTCGCCTTCTTGAAATGTCCAAGAACAGGCTTCGCGCACCTCGCCTCTTTCTTCTCTCCGTATCCAACCTGCACGGCATCGTAGCCGTCATTTTCGCCGGTCTTGCGTTGAACGACGGTGCAGGGGCCCGCCTCAAGGACGGTAACATCCACCCAGCGCCCGTCTTCCGTGAAGACTCGGGTCATGCCCAGCTTCTTGCCCAGTAATCCCGTTTGCATTGCTCGGTTATCCCCGTTGCAGTAGCGGCTTTACGCGCTCCTTACTGCTTAATCTCCACGTCCACCCCAGCCGGCAAGTCGAGACGCATAAGCGCATCGACCGTCTGCGCGGTCGGGTTCACAATATCAAGCAGCCGCTTGTGCGTACGCACTTCGAATTGCTCGCGCGATTTCTTGTCGATGTGCGGCGACCGGTTCACGGTGTACTTCGTCATCGCGGTCGGCAGAGGAATCGGGCCGTTGATGCTGGCTCCAGTCCGCTGCGCGGCTGCTACGATCTCTTGTGTTGAAGCGTCGAGCAACCGATGATCGTATGCTCTCAGCTTGATTCGTATCTTTTGGCTGTCCGCCATCGCTCTTTCTCCACCTTCCCGCGCGCATTCCCGGTTTCGGGCGCCGCCTCGCACTTCCTGTTGGGTATCGTTGGTTGCTTATTCGATGATTTTCGTTACGACGCCCGCGCCGACCGTACGGCCGCCTTCGCGCACCGCGAACCGAAGGTTCTCGTTCATGGCGATGGGCGTAATCAGCTCTGCCGTGATGCGAATGTTGTCGCCCGGCATGACCATTTCCACCCCGTCGGCCAACTGCATCGAACCCGTCACGTCCGTCGTGCGGAAGTAGAACTGCGGCCGGTATCCGTTGAAGAACGGCGTATGACGCCCGCCTTCTTCCTTCGTCAGCACATACAGTTCCGCTTCGTACTTCGTGTGCGGCGTGATGCTGCCCGGCTTCGCGACCACCATCCCGCGTTCCACGTCCGTACGCTCGATGCCGCGCAGCAACAACCCGACGTTGTCGCCCGCCTGGCCTTCGTCCATCAATTTGCGAAACATCTCGACGCCCGTCACGACCGTGTCTTTCACGTCTTCGCGAATACCCACCAACTGGACCTTGTCGCTGACTTTCACGATGCCCTGGTTGATAGCGCCCGTCACCACCGTCCCACGGCCCGTGATCGTGAACACGTCTTCAATCGGCATCAGGAACGGCTTGTCCAGCGCGCGCGTCGGCGTCGGGATGAAGGCGTCCACCGCTTCCATCAACTTCATCACCGATTCCCGGCCAATCTCGTCGTTCGTGCCTTCCATCGCGCAACGGGCAGAGCCGCGGATGATGGGAATGTCGTCGCCGGGGAACTCGTACTTCGTCAGGAGCTCGCGCAACTCAAGCTCGACCAGGTCCAACAACTCGGGGTCGTCTACCAGGTCGACCTTGTTCATGTATACCACCATCGCGGGCACGTTCACCTGGCGGGCCAACAGGATGTGTTCGCGCGTCTGAGCCATGGGGCCGTCGTCCGCGCCCACCACCAGGATCGCGCCGTCCATCTGCGCGGCGCCCGTGATCATGTTCTTGATGTAGTCGGCGTGGCCGGGACAGTCCACGTGCGCATAGTGGCGCTTGTCCGTCTCGTACTCCACGTGGGC